>JBGOTK010000020.1:0-10714 GCA_041476445.1 Minisyncoccia bacterium
GGCACTGGCATAAGCATTTCAAGGAAAAATATGATGCTGGGGCGATGAATGATCCGATTATTCGCGCGCGCCTAGAGGAGCTTCGGGCTAAGCAGCAAGAATATAAGAAGGTGCTTGCCATCCTGCTCATGATCGGCCTTGCGCTGGGACTCGCCTTTATGCCGACTGCTAAAGCAGCCGACCCCGCCGAACCGCCCATAGTCACTACGTTTTCGGGAAATATTTCAAATACCGAGCTTTTCTATTTAGGTGGCAGTGTTCGCTTGCCTGCTGATCGCGTGGCCATTTATCTACAGGATAGGAATACCGGTGCGACCCTCAAGCTCTCGACGGCTGTGGATGATAAGGGCAATTGGTTCTACTCTCATCGCACCTTCCTATCGCCTAGCGATTATCTTTTATGGGTCCAATCCGAAAATGGGGACGTGGCCAGTCCACCGAGCGCGCAGAAATCGCTGCATGTGGAAAGGGCCGCCATCCAGTTCGGCGCCTCCCGTATCAGTCTCGAGGCGCTTTACCTCATGCTCGTTGTTCTCTTTATACTCCTCGATCTTACGGCGCTCTGCGTTATTATCTACTTTGTGCGCAAGGGCCACCGCTACCGCCGTATGCGCGAGCTCGCTATCCTTGAGGCGGAACATTCACTGCGCACCGGCTTTGCGCTGCTAAAGAAAGATATTGAAGCTGAACTCGAGCTACTGCAAGGTCTCAAGCTTGAGGGTGAGCTTAAGGCAAAAGAAAAAGAGCGAGAGAGCAAACTGTTAAAAGACCTTGATATTGTCGCTCGCCGCGTTGGCAAAGAGCTGCTCGATATCGAGGCCGCTCACTAGAGTTCAATACGCGCTGCCTCTGGTTTTTTCCCGGCCCGCTGTATTTTTGTGACCATATAGTGCCCGTCGATATGGCTGACTTCCAGATACTTAATACGCTCGTCGCCGTTTACTATGAAAACCCCTGGCTCCGGATTGAGTGCTCTAATTTTTCGGGCAATGGAGCGTGGCGCATCAACGCCGGGGTGCACCAATCCGTCGCTCGTCCTGAATTTTTTTGTAAATGTTGCCGCTGTGTGTTCTTGGGGTGTACGTGCCGGTGCGCCGTTTTCAAACTGGGCCATAACGCCGGCCATAAGCTCGCCGCCTATCTTCGCGAGCGCCGCCTCAAGGCTGAGGTAGGTACTAGTTTCATCAGTGGGCAGAGTTTTTTGAGCAGCAATGGGTCCATGATCCATTTTTTCGTCGAGTTCATAAATGCTTACTCCCGTCTCGGTATCGCCCTCGAGTATGGCGGTTTGAATAGGGGAGGAGCCTCGATGGCGAGGCAGCAGCGAGGGGTGTACGCCCAGAGTACCCCATTTCGGGAGGGAGATAATCTCTTTGGGCAGGATCTGCGCATAGGCCGCTACAATAAACAAGTCACATTTAAGCGCTCTAAGCGCTTCGACAATCAGAAGCGGCTGCTCTGGCTGGAAGATCGGCACTTCGGGTAACCGGCTTAGTAATAATTTTTTTGTCAGGGGAGGCGTCATGACTTGTTTTCGGGATACGGGCCGATCGGGATTGGCGATGAGCGCGCGCGGCACGAGACCATGGCTGATAAGCTCCTCGAGGACGAGGGCCGCAAACCGAGGCGTACCAAAAAAGGCATAATTCATTGGGTGCTTTTTTTCTCGTTTATCTCTCTATGTATATCTCTCGCCACGTCGATAAAGAGCCTGCCGTTTAGGTGGTCAATTTCGTGTTGGATAACCCGAGCCAGAAGGCCCCATGCCTTAATTTTTAGATGCTTGCCGAGTTTGTCACTGCCGGTGAGCGTCAACCGCGCCGGCCGCTTAACCGTTCCGTATACGCCGGGCACGCTTAGACATCCTTCTTCCATATCGACTTGCTCTGCAGATAACTGCTCGATCGTTGGGTTGAAAAGGCTATAGAATTTCATATGCCCATTCTGATCCGGCACTTGCGCCACAAACACCCTGAAGTCATAGCCGATTTGGTTTGCCGAGAGACCGATGCCGTTCGCTTCTTTCATTGAGCGGCGCATTTCGCGAATGAGCTCGTCCACTTGGTTCCTGTGAAATTGCTGAAAGGGGAATAGCTTGGTCTTGCTGCGCAGCGCGCGCTCGTCCGCTTTGGCTCCAATCGTCACAATGCGTGCCATAGAGAATGCTCGAATAATACCATAGCCTTTTGCGAGTTCAACACGCACCGTCCCCAAAATTCACCATGACGACTCATTCAAAAAGCGCTACTATAATCATATGACTAAACGCCTATGACCGCAGGGAACCGACACGCGGAGTCAGGTAAGCGTTTCGAAAAGGCCAGGTACCTTGAGCTGCTAAAGCGTCGCCGCAAAGAAACCCATGTGTATACAAACTACCAGGGTATCGGCCTTGAGCTTGCCGAACTTTTGGACGACCCGGGCCACAAGGCTCTGTATATGAAACTAGCTCGAGAGACAGACCACTCGATGCTGCTGGGACTTGCGCACGAGATCAAGGAGCGCAAGGATATCCGGCACAAGGGTGCATACTTTATGAGATTATTGCAGCTTAGGCGCCTGGCCAAGAAAAAAATATGACGCTAGCGGGCTATGAACTAAAAACTCCCGAGTTTGCCGGACCCATTGAAAAATTGGTTGAACTTATCGAGGCGAAGAAACTCGACAGCACCCGGGTGAGCCTATCCGAAGTTACGGGAGATTTCTTGCGCTATCTTGAGACGCTCGCTGCGGTGTCGCCCGCCCTCTTGGCTGATTTTATTGTCGTGGCCTCACGGCTCCTGCTTATCAAATCGAAAGCGCTGCTTCCGGAAAGCGAGCTTTCCGAAGAGGAGGAGTACGACATAAAAGATCTTGAGACGCGTCTCAGCATTTATCGCGAGTTTAAACATGCTGCCATTGCGCTCAACGCGCGCTATAAGCGACGGGCGCAGCTCTTTGCCCGCGATTATTTTCTGGTGCCGCATGGCCGGCACGTCGTTCTGCCTAATGGCGTAACGCCACAGGCCTTGCATCAGCAGTTAGGGCAACTCATGCGCGCGCTCGAGGCAATTTCAGCCCGAGAGCGAAGCATTACGCGCCGGGCGGTTATCTCCATTGAAGAGAAGATGCGCTCGCTCGTGCGCCACCTCGAAACCTCCGCGCGCTCAAAGTTTAAAGATTTAGCCGAGACGCGCGAAGAGGCCATTGCGCTTTTTCTCGCGATTCTCCACTTATTAAAAGACCAGCTTATCGATATTGAGCAATCTGAAAATTTTCATGATATTATTATTAAACCGCGCTCCCCAAACGGCGCGCTTTAATTGCGAGCACGTACGCCATGGAACAAAAACTAAAAACGATTCACGCGCTTCTTTTCACCTATGGGGAGCCGCTGTCGCTTGAGAAATTGGCTCGGTTTGCGGAAATACCAAAGCAAGAAGTAGGGGAGTGCATCGAGCGCTTAAATACGGCTCTCATGGACACGCCCTTCACCGTACTCAGCCATGAAAACTCTTTTCAGTTAGCCACGCGGCCTGAATACGCGTCAGCGCTCGAAGCAGCTCTCAAAAGCGAGGTAAGCGAGGAACTTACACCGGCATCTCTCGAAACCTTAGCGATTATTGCGTACCTCGGGCCGGTACTCCGTGCGAAAGTCGACTACATTCGTGGAGTAAACTCTTCGTTTATTTTACGTAATTTACTGCTCCGGGGGCTTATTAGCCGAGTGCCTGATCCACAACGGGCCAACACCTACGTCTATTCGGTAAGCTTCGATTTTTTGCGGCATTTGGGCGTTCGGGAACTCTCAGAACTACCCGAGTTTGAGCGGTATCGGAAGTTTCTTGACGGGGTCCGTATTGCCGTATCTGAATGAACTATGCGCGAAACTGCCTTAAAATTAGTTTTTGCCGGCACGCTCTTTCTTGTGGTACTCATCGGCCGGTATCATACCCCTTACGTGCCTGTTTCGACTGGTGAAACGGTACGACAGACGGGCGCAGTCCTGCCCAGCGCTTTTTCTAATTTGTCGGGTGCGGAGCAGTCGTCTACGCCGGTACCATTGCCGCCCCGTGCTGCTGGATACCAAAACGGCGGCGACAGGCCGGGCGTAAATGAGGCGCCGCTCGCTGGTACTGCTGGCGAGAGCACGGCGGCGCTCAGCCAGCCGCGGGCCTCTCTCTATCTCGTAAGTTTCTTAGGCGAAGACGCCGATAGTATGGCGCTGGCTGCCGATAAGCATTGGCCGATCGCCTCCATCAGCAAACTTATGACGGCGATTGTCGCAGAGGAAGAAATTGCTCAGAGTGCGCTTATCAAGGTAACTCCCGAGGCAGAGGCAACCGAGGGCACCGCGGGCGGTTTGCGGGTAGGCGGTCAATATACGCTCTCCGATCTCATGCGCGCCCTCCTGCTTGTTTCGAGCAACGATGCGGCGGTCGCATTGGCAGACGAGGTAGGCTATGATCGTTTTATGGCTCAAATGAATGCGAAAGCGGCAGAATTAGGCATGCTCGATACCTATTTTAAAGATCCTTCAGGTCTCTCGGCGCTAAATCAGTCCACGCTGCACGATTTGAAGCGCCTCATGACGTATCTCGCAAGCGCACACCCGGATATTTTGGCGTTTACATGCTTGCCGCGCGCGGAAATTGTCGAACGCGGGACTGGTACGCGGCGAACGCTCTTGAATATCAATAAGTTTGCCGGGCGCGAAGACTTTATCGGCGGCAAAACCGGTTTCACGGATGATTCAGGAGAAAACCTTATATCGCTCTTCTCGCGCCAAGGAAAGATTCTTTTTGTTGGGGTCCTTGATGCTGAAGACCGATTTGTCGAAACTGAGCGCGCTTTGTCGGTATTTGATGCCCGTTAGCCGATAGCTTAAAGCCATGCTTGTTGAAGCAACCCGAATTATAGTGCTCACGCTTATCGCGTTTCTCGCCTCGCTTTTGGTTACCCCGTTTTTGGTCCGTTTCCTGGAGTCGTTTGCGATTAAAAAACAGGTGCGTTCGGCCGGAGCAGCGCCGGTATTTTTTAAATTCCATGAAAAAAAAGAAGGCACGCCTACCATGGGGGGCCTTATTATCTGGGGCGTAACGCTTATCGCTGCGGGTTTTTTTCTCTTGCTCTCGAATTTTGTCGATGGTTTTTGGGGGCGGTTAAATTTTATTAACCGCGCTGAAACCTACTTGCCGCTCGCCACGCTGGCCATTGCCGGCTTCTTGGGCTTTTTTGATGATTTATTGGGCGTGTATCGCATCGGTCCAAAGGGCGGGGGATTATCAATTGCCCAAAGATTGTTCCTGTATTTTGTGATCGCGCTCGTAGGCGCCTGGTGGTTTTATTTCAAGTTAGGTATCGACGCGCTCACCATACCATTTGTGAGTTCGCTGGTTTCGGGTGGGACATGCGCGTCCGATTTGGTCTGGGCAAAATCGTGTATAAGTCTTGGCTTATGGTATATTCCTTTTTTTATCTTCATCATTGTCGCCTCCGCATTCTCCGCCAACGAAACTGACGGTTTAGACGGGCTCTTGGGCGGTACGTCGCTCTTTGCCTTCGGCGCTCTCACCGTAGTCGCATTTTCGCTCGGCCGCTATGATCTGGCGGCAATGAGCGGGGTTATCATCGGCAGTTTGCTCGCGTTTCTTTGGTTTAATATTTATCCTGCCAGGTTTTTCATGGGGGATACAGGCTCTATGGCGCTCGGCATTACGATCGGCGTTATGGCCATGCTCACCAATACCGCGCTCCTCCTGCCCTTTTTTGTGCCGATTTTTGTATTAGAATCACTCTCCGTCATCGCCCAGCTCATTTCGAAGCGTTATTTCAAAAGAAAGCTCTTTGCGTCGACGCCGATCCACCATCATTTTGAAGCCCGTGGCTGGCACGAGAGTACGATTACCATGCGTTTTTGGATTATTTCTGCGATTTCCGCAAGTATCGGCCTGGTTATCTTCTTTCTTTCCAAGTTTTTTTAAAAAACAGTGTAGGCAGCCTGTATTAGCCTTCTTGGTATTGCTATAATAGATGAAGAAATGCGGATCTTAATTCATGGTGCGACAATCGTTGACGGGACCGGCCGAGAGCCTTATCGAGGCGATATTTTGGTGAAGAACGGGCGCATTGCCGCCATCGGGAGCCTGCGCCGGCAATTTGCCGACGTGGTTATACGCGGCGCGCAGCTTTTTGCCGCGCCTGGTTTTGTCGACATGCATACCGATTCCGATCATTATCTTACGCTGTTCTCAAATCCGCCTCAGCAGGATTTTCTTTTACAGGGCGTGACGACTATTATGGGCGGACAGTGTGGCTCTTCCCTTGCTCCGCTTTTGTATGGAACTCTGGAATCTATCCGCAAATGGAGTAATAGCCGGAATATCAATGTCGACTGGCACAGCTTTGCCGAATTCAAACAAACGCTTGAATCGCTGCCCATAGGCGTCAATTTCGGCAGTTTGATTGGACACTCTACGATACGGCGGGCGCTTATCGGCGAAACGCTGCGCGATCTCACGCTCTCAGAACTCGCCGTCTTCAAAAAATTGGTGGCCGACGCGGCACGGGAGGGCGCGTTTGGCCTTTCTTTCGGTCTTGGCTATCTGCACAGCCGGGGGACGCCATTCGGCGAGATGCTCGAGCTTGCGAAGATGCTCGGACCCTATAATGCGCTCCTTTCCATCCATCTGCGCAACCACACCGCCAAACTTCATGAAGCTGTCGATGAAGTCGTGCGTCTCGCGAAGCAGGGCCAGACGCGGGTGCTCATAAGCCATCTTATGCCGGTGAAAGGCTTTGAGGCCGAATATGAAACCGCCCTTGGTACGCTTGAAGCTCTGGGCAATGAAAGCGAGGTGTATTTCGATACGTTTTACGGCACGCGCACGCATATGCCGATCTATATGCTGCTGCCAGAGTGGGCACAGATGAGTAATCTTGAAGCGATGTCCGCGCATCTCATTAAACCCGGCGTACGCGAACGGCTCACTGAATATTTTGTCGATATGAAAGGGGAGGATCTCACTGTTTCTGTCGCCGAAGCGGTTCCCTATCTTGAAGGCAAGACGCTCCAAACATTTCAGGAAAACAGAAATCTTAGTGCACCCGAAGCGCTCTACGAACTGATGCGCCTTACCAAACTGCGCGCCACCGTATTATATGAAAATCTCGATGCCGACTTGCTCATCAAAGGGCTGAGTCACGGGCGTTCGTTCATCGCGTCGAATTCGGCGAGTTTTGCCCCCCTTAAGCATCCAAGTGAGCGAGCGCGCACCTTTCCTAATTTTCTTGCGCTGATGCTCAAGAAAAAAGCACTTACCCTCGAAGCTGCCGTGCGAAAAATTACCCGCGCGCCGGCTGAGTTTTTGCATCTTGCCGACCGGGGCGTCTTAAAAGAAGATTGGCTGGCGGACATTACTCTTTTTTCAGTAAGCAACAGCTCCGACGTAATCATAGAGCATACTATCGTAAACGGCGTGCTCTCGGTGCATAACCGGACGCTCGCCGATGCGGCTAACGGGGCAATCGTTGTTCCGTCTCAGTAATTACGTATGGTATTTTTTGACTTTAAAAAACGGGGTCGCACGCCTGACTATATCATGATCACTACGCTCTTTCTTCTTGTTGTGTTTGGCCTCATAACGCTCGCGAGCGCCTCTTCAGACCTCGGCAAGATCCGTTTCAACGACACCTATCATTACTTGAAACATCAAGTTTTATTTGGCGCTTCGCTCGGGGTTTTGGGATTTAGTCTTGCCTATTTCATAAACTACAAGACCTATCGGCGTATCGCCTTGCCGTTCTTGCTCTCGAGTCTTGCCCTGCTCTGCCTTACGCTCTTCACCCCTTTAGGTTTTTCCTCCGGCGGCGCCACGCGCTGGCTGCAGGCGGGACCCATCAGCTTCCAGCCCTCCGAGGTTGTAAAAATTTCGTTCATTTTATTTTTGGCCGCTTGGTTAAGCCGTCCCGGATCGACGCGAGGCAAGAATGTGGCAGGCGGGTTCCTGCCATTTCTCTTTCTTTCCGGCGGTACGGCGTTTCTGCTCATGATCCAGCCGTCAACAAGTTCGGTAGTAATTCTGCTGTTTACCGCCTTTGTCGCGTATTTCATGAGTGGCGCTAAAATTTCCTATATCGCTTCTGCAATCGTGATTGGTATTATCGGCATCGGGCTGGTTGTGTATGTCTCGCCGTATCGTCTTGAGCGCTTCACTTCGTTCTTGAACCCTGAGGCAGACTCAGCCGGATCTGGTTTTCATCTAAGCCAGGCGCTCATTACGATTGGCTCAGGGGGTCTCACGGGCGTCGGTTATGGCAAGTCAACGAATAAATACCGCTATCTGCCTGAATCGATCGGCGACTCGATTTTTGCGATTGCCGCCGAAGAGCTGGGGTTCGTCGGCGCCGCCATTATGGTCGGCCTTTTTCTCGTGCTCATTTTGCGCGGCTTTCTGGTGGCGGCCAAGCTGGGCGACGATTTCGGGCGGCTGCTTATGATCGGCTTTGCTTCGCTCATCGGGATCCAGGCCTTTATAAATATCGCCGCTATCTCTGGCCTCATGCCGCTTACCGGCGTTACATTGCCATTTGTAAGCTATGGTGGTACTTCGCTCGCGGTTTTTATGACGCTCGGCGGCATTATGGCGAATATCTCACGCTATGCATGAAAACGATGGCGGGTCGGCGGGCTGCCGGGTATACTGTTTATAACCTTATGTTGCGCATACTACTTACGGGCGGTGGCACGGGGGGACATATCTATCCGCTTATCGCGGTAACCGAAGAGCTGGAAGCGGTTTCGCGGAACAATCAATTTTCGCTTAAACTTTTCTACCTCGGTGCCTGCGGCATCTTTCGCGCCGTGCTCGCAAATGACGGCATACGCGTCCTCACGGTGCCTGGGGGAAAGTTCCGCGCCTATGCTTCGTTAGAAAATTTCACCGATCCGCTCAAAGTTGTCGCGGCGTTTTTTAAATCCCTTTTTACGCTCTATTTCATCATGCCGGATATTCTGTTTTCAAAAGGGGGCCCTGGTGCGCTGCCGGTCGTGCTCGCCGCCCGTTTTTATCGGATACCGGTACTGGTGCACGATTCGGACGCGGTTCCGGGAAAAACGAGCCAGATTACTGCGCGTTTTGCCTCTCAAATCGCCACTTCGTTTCCTGAAGCAGCGAAATATTTCAGAAAAAATGCCGTCTGCGTTGGGAATCCGGTCCGACAGAGCCTCCTCGTGGGACGGGAAAACCGCGAGCATGCGCTGCAGCATTTTGGGTTTGATCCAAACCTGCCCCTGCTTTTGGTGCTTGGCGCGTCGCAGGGTGCTCAAGGAATCAACGACTTTATCTTGAATAACCTTGAGGCGCTCGTGAGCCGCTATCAGATTTTGCATCAAGTCGGTATCGGCAACGAAAGCGAGCTCACACGCCAGCGGCGTTTTCTCCTTGAAAAAATGCCGCGCGAAGCTGAGACACGCTACCGCATAACCCCTTTTCTTGATGAGGATTATGCGACAGCGCTCTCGGCTGCCGATCTTATCGTTGGTCGGGCGGGCGCGGGTCTTATCTTCGAAATCGCGGCTTTTGGCAAACCTGCAGTTCTCATACCATTGCCGCAATCAGCCCGCGAACACCAGCGGGAAAATGCATATGCCTATGCGGCGGGCGGGGGCGCGATCGTAATTGAGCAAGAAAACTTGCTGCCCACCCTCTTTGTTGAACAAGTAGAAAAGATTTTCGGCGATCGCGAACTGTATATCCGGATGAGCGTGAGCGCCCAAAAATTCGCCCGCCCCGAGGCCGGGCGATTGCTGGCTGAAGAAATCCTTCGCCTTGCCGGCAAACACCTCGTTCGCTGACAGCTCCCACTTCCCCCTAGTCGGTTAGGAGGTATAATTATGGGTAGGCATTTCGCCCTTACTTTTGTGTCTCAAAACACTATCATTCGGAGCCGTATGGCGCCTTCGCCTACGGGGCATCTCCACTTCGGCACTGCTCGAACAACCTTGTTTAATTGGCTTTTCGCCCGTCATGCTGACGGCCGTTTTGTGCTGCGCATCGAAGACACCGACCGCGAGCGTTCCAAACCGGAATACGAAAAGGAGCTGCTCGAAGGGCTGCGTTGGCTCGGCAGCATATGGGATGAGGGGCCGGATGTGGGCGGTGAATACGGCCCGTATCGCCAAAGCGAACGGGGCGCTATCTATGCTGAATATCTAAAGAAGCTTTTGGATTCGGGCGCGGCGTACTATTGCTACTGTACAAAGGAAGAGCTTGAGGCGGAGCGGCAGGCGATGCTTGCCTCGGGCATCGCTCCGCGGTACCAGGGACGCTGCCGCACTCAGCCGTCAAAAGAACGAGCGCCACAGGTCATCCGCTTCGTGGTGCCTGAGACGATTATCGAGGTTAAGGATTTGATCCGAGGGAAGGTGGCGTTCGATATGGCCCTGGTAGGCGATATCGTAATCGCCAAAGACCTGGAAAACCCTCTCTATAACTTTGCGG
The DNA here is from genome assembly GCA_041476445.1 of Minisyncoccia bacterium. Lineage (GTDB taxonomy): Bacteria > Patescibacteriota > Minisyncoccia > UBA6257 > JACOXY01 > JBGOTK01. The sequence goes on from JBGOTK010000020.1 coordinate 10,482, forward strand.
TTGTAGTCGATGACGCGCTCATGGGAATTTCTCACGTGATTCGTGGCGAAGAACATCTCGCGAACACACCCAAGCAGATCTTACTGCAGCAGGCGCTGGGGTTTTCGCTGCCTGAGTATGCGCATTTGCCGCTCATCCTGAACCGCGATCGAAGTAAACTCTCCAAACGTTATGTTGAGACATCGCTCTTGAGCTACCGCGAAGAGGGCTATTTGCCCGAGGCGCTCCTAAAC
>JBGOTK010000021.1:0-10702 GCA_041476445.1 Minisyncoccia bacterium
AGCCTACGCTCGCCGGCGATGAGCTGATACTCTACCTCACTCCCCGTTTCTGTTTCCTTCTCAAGTTTTGATACTACAAGCGGCTGCAAAATGCCGAACTCGCGGATCGATAAGGCGAGATCCCGGAGCGCCCCCTCGTCGAAATATTTGCGCGGCTGATCCGGATTCGGCTTTATCTTATCAACCTCGATTTGAAACACTCCGGACTCCAATAGACGCGGTGCGATTTTCGGCTCGCGCCGCTTCGGTTGAACTGTTTCTGGGCGCGCTGCCTGCGCATCGTGATAAGACGGCGGGGCAGCAACCGCTTCAGTTTCAAGCATCGGCGGTTCAGGAATGCCGGGCAACTCATCATCGGCTTGCAGCGATGGCGGAAGATGATATGGATTTGTAGCGCCGGACTGCGCGTTGCCGTCCGAATTTTTATCGTCGTCTTTGGGGGGAATTAACGACTCAAGACCTCTGCCTAAACTGCTCATGTTTCGATAAGACTCAACATAAATGGTTCGACATAACTCACCATAAATAATTACAAAATACTAAAATTACCGAAATGCGATGGCATAAGACCGACCTCTTCGCCCGCGATGATCTCGTCCGCCAGTCGCTTGTAGGCAAGGGCACCAGGAGAATCCGGCGCATGAAAGAGGACGGGCTTGCCAAAACTGGGCGCTTCCGCGAGCGCTACAGCCCGTGGGATTACTGTCTGAAACACGTTATGCGGGAAATGACTTCTCAGTTCTTTTTCGACATCGCGGGACAGCCGTTCCCGTTCATCATACATGGTGAGCACTGCCCCAGCAACTTTGAGGGGGTGCCGCAGATTAGTTTTAATAAGCGCAATGGTGTGTAGGAGTTGGCTTAGCCCCTCAAGGCTATAGTATTCGGCTTGTACCGGAATAATTATTTCGTCTGCCGCGACAAGACCATTAACCGTAAGCAGGCTAAGCGACGGCGGGAGGTCAATGAACACATAGTCGTAGCGGTGGCGCAACGAGAGTACGAATTTTCTTAAAAAATACTCCCGATCCGGCGCGTTCACAAGCTCGACAAGTAATCCGGCAAGATTCGGATGACCGGGAATATAATGAAGCCGCTCTAGGGCCGAAACCTTGGTGATCTCATGGCTTTCTTTTTCGCCCAACACGCCCTCATACATGCCGGGCTCTTGAGAAAGCGCTTGGTGGCCGAGTGCCGAGGAAGCATTGGCTTGCGGATCAAAATCAAGCAGCAAAACCTTTCGGCCAATGGCAGCCAAATAAGCAGCCAAGTTTACACTCGTTGTCGTTTTGCCTACTCCGCCCTTTTGATTAGAAACGGCAATAACGCGTGCCATTACTCATACTCTAAGCTAAAAAAGAGGCACTATCAATGAGTCTTTTAATGGCGTCCCCAGCAGAAATTATCTTTCAATTACAAGACTCCTGTCCAACTTTCTTTTCTTTATGCCAAAAGTGTGGCATTATCATCTCACTGAAATTTACTGCCGTCGTGGCGGAACTGGCATACGCGCACGACTCAAAATCGTGTGACCTTACGGTCTTGTGGGTTCAACTCCCACCGACGGCACCATTTTAACAAGGACCCCATATGGGGTCCTTGTTAAACATAGTACGGTGGGAGTTGAAGGGTATTTCAAAAACATAAACTGCTTTATGTTTTTGAAATACCCGGGCTCTGAAGGAGGAGCGAGCATGTCCCAACGGGACGCGGGCGAGCGACGGGTGAAGAGAACTCCCACTCATCTCATCACGTCACCTGCCGAACAGGCGGCGCGTAAACTTTAAGCAACCGATGCACGCAATAGGCGCTTACGCCACCTATAAGAATGCCGCCTAAAACATCCCCCGGCCAGTGAACGCCCACATACACACGCGCGAGAGAAACAAGAAACGCGCCGAGAAGAAGCCAAAAACCGAGCTTCTTGCGGCCGGCGGAAATAAAAGCCGAAGCGAGCGCCACATAAAAAACCGCATGCCCCGAAGGAAAGGAAGGCGAGCTATTGTGCGCGATGAGCGGCGCAAACCCGAGTACCTCAAAAGGCCTGAGACGCGGCAGAACAAAATAAAAAAGCGGTGCAATAATCCCGCGCGCGAGAATGGTTGAGAGACTCGCATAGGCAAAGATTCGATACTTTTCACGAAAGCGCGGCTGAAGCGCAATCGCGAGAACTGCTGCGGTAAGGAGCAGATAGGGCAGATACACGGCAAAAAATACCGCTACGTCGTCTAAAAACCAAAACTTCCCTGCCGTAGCATGGAAGAATTGAAACAGCTGTTCATCAAAAGACATGGCTAAAATAGCGAAAAGGGAATAGCAACAAGCGAAAAGTAAAAGATTACTCTACTAATTACGAATTATTTACGAATACAGGAGAGATTATTCGTTGCATTCGAACGAAATTTGTAGATTAGTATTACGCTTACCGGCGTACGTAGGGAAGTAACCCCAGGAAGCGCGCTCGCTTAATCGCTTCGGCGAGCATACGCTGATGTTTCGCGCAGGTCGAAGTATGGCGCGGATCGATAATCTTACCGCGACCCGAAGTAAACCGGCGGATAAGCTCGGTTTCCTTATAGTCGATAGCTCTTATATTTTGTGAACAGAAGAAACACTGGATCATGGCGGAAGTAGTTAGTAAGTTAGTAAACAGTAGTTAGTGGGGACCGGCATAATATAGCATAACTTAAAAAAGATTTCAACCCCAAGTTGCTAACTCCTAAGTACTGACAACTTATTACTAGAAAGGTAAATCTTCGGGTTTTATATTATCTCCATCGATATCAATCGTGGGTAATTCCTCCGGTTTTTCCTGAGAGGCATCATCGGCTTTGGCTGGGCGATTTTGATTGCCGCTTGAACTCTGCGGCCGAGGTCCGCCCGCACCGCCGCCCGGATTTGAACTCCGCGGGCCAAACTGGAGGCGCTCGGCAATAATTTCAGTCGTCTTCATATTCTGACCTTCTTTATTCTGCCACGAACGCGTTTGCATCCGGCCCTCCACCAGTATAAGTCCCCCCTTCATGAGAAATTGGCTCGCAATCTCAGCTTGCCTCCCCCAAACCACGATATTGTGAAACTCCGCCTGCTCTTGCTTGGCACCGCTTTTGTCCGTCCAGTTGCGGTTTGTGGCCACACCAAAACTCGCCACGGCCTGTCCGGAGGGAGTGGTTCTAAGCTGTGGATCTGAAGTCAACCGCCCAAGAATGAAGACTTTGTTTAAATTCATTTTGGTAGGGGCTAGGGTTTAGGGTCTAGCCAATAGTGAAGATAAAGTATTTATAGCACAAATTTTCTAGATTCCACTATACCCTATTCACTATACCCTATTTAAGAATTTCCTCGAGTTTTTTCTCAAGAAGTTCATTCGAGAGTATCTCCGGTTCGGACGCGGGTCTTTCTTTTTGCGATTCAACTTTCTTGTTTTCCGGAGCAGGCACGGGTCTTTCTCGGCGATCCGGCCGCGGGCGACGCTCTTCCTTTTCAATAGGCGGGGTAATGATAAGCACCCGCAGGATCGATGGATCAAGCTGCAGCGCTTTTTGGAGAGGTGCTATAGCCTGGGGATCAACTTCAAATACCGCGGTAACAAAAACTGCCGAGGTCTCTTTGGCGATAGGATAGGCCAGTCTAATCTTGGCGGGCAGGCTCTTTTCTTTTATCGCCGCTTTAGCCTTGGCCAAATGCGAAAAAAACGCCTCAAGATCTTCTTCTCGTCTTAGGAGCACGCTTATTTCGTAAACTTTGGTGGTTTCGTCCATACGTGAAATGTGGCTTATGCTAACAGAAATGAGCGCCGTAAGTCAACCTAGGCTCATTCCTTACCTGACGCGCCGGTAGATATTTCGGCTGACTCGCCTTCTTCAACTGACGCTTGTATGACATCCTCGGGACGGATAGAGAGACCATTGCCTACCGGAATCAGCCGACCGATAATAACATTTTCCTTGAGCCCGCGGAGGCGATCCACTTTGCCTTCGGTAGCGGCACCCACAAGTACGCGTGCTGTTTCCTGGAAGGAGGCAGCAGAGAGGAAACTCTCCGTCGAAAGCGCGACTTTCGTTACGCCCATGAGCAGCTGTTTTGCCTTGGCCGGCGTTTTGCCGTCTTTACGCATAGTACGGTTCAGCTCCAAAAATTTTGACTTCTCGATAATGTCGCCCCGCACGAGCTCGGTATCCCCCGCTTCCACTATGCGTACCCGCGAGAACAGCTGGCGGGCAATAACTTCGATATGCTTATTGTTGATTGAAGCACCCTCCGATACGTAGATTTTCTGTACTTCGTTTACGATATAGCGCTCCACCTCGCCGGCATTTTTATACTCGAAAAGCTCCTGGAGGTCGACGTTGCCATCAGTAAGTTGGTCGCCTTTTTTTACCTCATCGCCTTCTTTTACCCGAAGGCTTACCATGCGGCTCACCGAGTATTCTACGGTTTTGCCTTTCTTACCCGCAATCTTCAGAGAAATCACCTTTAGCAATCCTTTTTCATCGATATTTATAATCTCGCCGTCGTCTTCAGCAAGGACTGCTTTGCCCTTGGGCGGCCGGAGTTCAAAAAGTTCCTCGACGCGCGGCAAGCCGTGCGTGATGTCCGCTCCTGCTACGCCGCCGGTGTGGAACGTCCTCATGGTGAGCTGCGTGCCCGGCTCGCCGATCGACTGGGCTGCGATAATGCCGACCGCCTCCCCTATCTTAATCGGTTCATTCGAACCCAAATCATAGCCGTAACATTTCGAACAAATGCCATAGAGTGCCTTGCACGTAATGGGCGAGCGCACTTTTACCGACTCAGCCTTGGTCGCCTCAATAGCTTCGGCGGCCGCATGGTCGACAATCTCACCGGCGCGAACCAAAATTTTATTGCCAGATTTTATGTCGTCGAGCACCGTGCGCGAGAACAAACGCGCGGCAAACGAGTGGCCAAACGAAGCGCCGTCGGCGCGGATAAGTTCAATACCCTCCTTAGTGCGGCAGTCGTCTTCTTTGATGATGAGGTCCTGCGCGACATCTACCAGGCGGCGTGTCAGATAACCTGCCTGGGCAGTTTTGAGAGCCGTATCGGTCGAACCTTTACGGGCGCCATGCGTCGAGATGAAGTACTCAAGTACCGAAAGACCTTCCTTGAACGAGGAGCGGACCGGAAGTTCGATAGTGTCGCCCTGGGCATTGGCTACGAGTCCTTTCATGCCCATCATCTGTGTCGGCTGCGACCAAGAGCCACGAGAACCGGAATCGATAATGAGGTAGATCGAATTCTGAGGCGAAAGATTCTGCGGTACGAGCTTAGCAATTTCCGCTTTTACTTTTTCCCACACACTTATAATTCGCGCACGTCGTTCGGCATCAGTGAGCAAGCCTTCGTTATACTGGGCCCGGATGAGCTCCACTTCCACTTCGGCTTTCTTGACCATCTCTGGTTTCTCTTTGGGCGTAACCATATCAGCTACCGACCAGGTCACCCCGGAACGAGTCGCATACTCAAAGCCCAACTCCTTCAGACGATCAACCAGCACACGCCCGGTTTCGATGCCATAGCGATTGATAATTTTACTTACCAACTTCGATAGGCTTTTCTTAGTCTGCGCTTCATTTAAGAATTCCAGGTCCTCCGGTAAAATCGAGTTGAAAATGACGCGACCGCACGAGGTGTCGAGAATACCCTTATAATTTTTCGGATTTTTTAACTTGATGGGGCTGTTCAAATCAATAACATGATTGTCGAGGGCGGCCATCATCTCATAGACGTCCGAGAACGCTCTGCCCGCGCCGACACCGGCATCGTTAATCTTGGTGAGGTAATGCAGGCCAAGCACGATATCGAGCGACGGCACAGCGATCGGGTCGCCCGTTGCGGGCTTCAGAATATTCTTCGAAGCTAACATGAGATCCGTCGCCTCACGCTGGGCATAGGTCGAGAGCGGCAAGTGCACCGCCATCTGGTCACCGTCGAAGTCGGCGTTAAAGGCCGAGCAGACGAGGGCGGGAATCTGAATGGCCAGATCCTCAACCAGAATCGGTTTAAAGGCCTGGACGGAGAGACGATGCAGCGTCGGGGCGCGGTTCAAGAGCACCTTCCGATCGGCGATAACATCTTCGAGAATAGCCCAAACCTCGGGCGGCGCCTGTTCAATCAGACGATTTGCGTTCTTAATATTGAAGACGATGCCGTCCTGCAAGAGCCGGCTGATCACGAACGGCTTGAAAAGCTCGAGTGCCATCTTCTTGGGCAGTCCGCACTCGTCGATCTTCAGTTTCGGGCCGATCACAATAACGGAGCGGGCAGAGTAGTCTACGCGCTTGCCCAAAAGGTTCTGACGGAAGCGTCCCTGCTTGCCTTTCAACATGTCAGCGAGCGAGCGGAGCGGGCGGCGCTGGCTTGAGAGCTGCTGCGTGCCGAAGCGCGCCGAGTTGTCGATCAGGGCGTCTACGGCCTCCTGGAGCATGCGCCTCTCGTTGGTCACAATGACCTCCGGCGCCTTGAGCTCCATAAGCTTTTTGAGCCGATTATTGCGGTTGATGACACGGCGATACAAATCATTCAGATCAGAGGTGGCATAGCGGCCACCGTCAAGCGGCACCATCGGCCGCAGGTCGGGCGGCAAAACAGGCAGTACAGTCAAAACCATCCATTCGGGGCGAATATTTTGTTTGATCATCGAACGAAAGAGCTTCAAGCGCCGGAGAAGCTTTTTGGTTTGCAGCGTTTCCTTGGTGTTCTTGAGTTCTTTTTCGATTTTCGCGCACTCTTCCGGCATGTTGATGCTTTCAAGAATTCGCCGAAGCGCGCTCGCGCCCGAATCTGCACGGAATACGTCGCCGAACTTTTTGGCGAGATTATAATATTCGGTCTCAGAAATAATTTTGCCTACTTCAATCGACTCCAGGTCGTCGCGAGTTTTTTCGGCAGCCGAGCGAAGTTCGTTTGATTCTTTTTTTGTTTCGATGCCTTTTTGGCGCAACTTAAGCTCCCGGTCGATCTCAGCGATTGCCCGCTCCTTATTTTTCTCGTTTACCTCAGTAATGATGAAGGACGAGTAATACACGACGCGCTCAAGCCGCTGCGGAGGCGCGTCGAGGGCGAGCGACAGCCGAGAAGGCACGCTCCGCAAAAACCAAATATGGCATACCGGGGCGGCCAGCGTTATATGGCCCATGCGTTCGCGGCGGACGATCGCGCGGGTAACTTCCACGCCGCACTTATCGCAGACTACGCCTTTATAGCGAACCCGTTTGTAGTTACCGCAATAGCACTCGTAGTCTTTAGTGGGACCGAAAATACGCTCGGAAAATAGGCCATCTTTTTCGGGGCGTTGTGTTCGATAATTGATCGTCTCCGGCTTCACGACTTCACCGTGTGACCAGCGCAAAATCTCTTCTGGAGAAGCAACTTTGAGACGAATGGCATTAAATCCTAGGTTCATATAGCGTAATACTAATCTACAAATTTCGTTCGAATGTTACGAATAAGATTAGGCTGATTTGTAGCATTCGCATATCATTCGTAGATTTGAATTATAGTTAATGATTATTCTTCGGTCGCTTTGTTCTCTTCGAGCAATTCGACATTAAAGCCCAGAGCTTTTAATTCATTCATAAGCACATTAAAGGAAGCTGGGATATTCGGCGCTTTTATCTCCTCGGCCCTGATGATTGATTCATATGCCGATGAGCGGCCCATAATATCGTCTGATTTGATGGTAAGCATCTCCTGAAGTGTGTAGGCAGCGCCATAGCCTTCAAGCGCCCACACCTCCATTTCACCGAAACGCTGGCCGCCAAACTGCGCCTTGCCGCCAAGCGGTTGCTGGGTAATAAGCGAGTAGGGACCGATTGAGCGCATGTGGATTTTGTCTTCCACGAGGTGGTTCAGCTTCATCATATAGATTTGACCCACCATGACCGGTCGGTCGAATTTTTCACCGGTACGGCCATCGATCAAGGTTACTTTGCCGTCTTCGGGTAATCCAGCTTTTTTGAGTTCCTCGCGGATCTGCTCCTCCGAGGCGCCGGCCAAAGCAGGGGTAACCGCACGATAACCAAGCGTTTTGGCCGCCCAGCCCAAGTGCGTTTCCAAAATCTGTCCGATATTCATGCGGGAGGCGACGCCGAGCGGATTCAAAATAATGTCCACCGGCGTGCCGTCTTCCAAATGCGGCATGTCTTCAACGGGGCGCACCTGCGAGATCACGCCTTTATTGCCGTGGCGGCCGGCAAGCTTGTCGCCCGCGCGCACTTTGCGGAGCTGGGCTACTTCGAGCTGCACGCGCTTGATAACCCCTGCCTCAAGTTTATCGCCGCGCTCGCGCGAGAAAATCTTGATGCCGACCACGCGGCCGTATTTGCCGTGCGGCATGGTAAGCGAAGTATCTTTCACGTCGCGCGCCTTCTCGCCGAAAATGGCACGCAGCAAGCGCTCTTCAGCAGTAAGTTCCGTCTCCCCTTTCGGAGAAATCTTACCGACCAGAATATCGCCCGAGCGGACCTCTGCACCAATGCGAATAATGCCCTCTTCATCGAGGTTCTTCAGTTTTTCGTCAGATACGTTCGGAATATCGGCAGTTAATACTTCCGGTCCAAGTTTTGTGTCGCGGATGTCGCAATAAAAGTCTTCGATGTGGATCGAGGTGAAGTTGTCGTTCTGCACGACACGCTCCGAAAGAATGATGGCGTCTTCATAGTTCGCACCCTCCCATGGAATAAAGGAGACGAGAAGATTTTGGCCTAGGCCTAAAATGCCGCCCTCCATGCCCGGACCGTCTACCAATACCTCACCTTTTTTGAACGCCTCCCCTTTCTTAAAGAGCGGCCGCTGGGAGATCGAAGTCGCCTGATTTGAGCGCTTGAATTTGGTTATCGAAAAGCTCTTCACGCCGCTCTTCTTATATTTCACTTTGAGCTCGTGCGCATCAACGGACATGATTTCGCCGTCTTCTTCCGCTACGACGAGATAGCCTGAGTCGAGCGCCGCCTTGCCCTCAACGCCGGTACCGACATAGGGCGCTTGCGGATTAATCGAAACCACCGCTTGTCGCTGCATGTTTGAACCCATAAGGGCGCGGTTCGCGTCGTCGTGGCGCAAAAACGGAATAAGCGACGTAGCGACGCTTACAAATTGCTGGGGTGAAACATCTATGAGATCAACTTCATTCCGCGGACACGTGCCTGGTTCGCCTTTAATGCGGGCCTCCACAACGTCTTCATCAATTTTGTCGCCATCCAAATGCGTGCCGCCGTGAGCAATTTTAAATTTTTCTTCTTCCAGGGCATTTAACCATACCGACTCGCCGGTAAGTTTGCCGTTCTTCACTTTCATGTACGGAGTCTCAAGAAAGCCCAGGGGATTGAGGCGGGCAAAACTCGCCAAATGGTTTACGAGACCGATGTTTGCCCCTTCCGGTGTCTGAATCGGACAGATGCGGCCATAGTGCGAGCGGTGGACGTCGCGCACCTCAAAGCCGGCGCGCTCGCGGCTTAACCCTCCCGGACCCATCGCTGAGAGCCGGCGCTTGTGTTCTATCTCGGACAAGGGATTCACCTGGTCCATGAATTGTGAAAGCTGGGAGGAGGCGAAAAATTCGCGGACAATGGCAATCAAGGGTCGAGCATTTACCAGCGAGCCAGGCGTGAAGTTCTCCTCGCCGATCGTGGACATCCTGTCCTGGATCACGCGGCGCAGACGGGCGAAGCCAACGCGCATTTTATTCTGTAAAAGCTCGCCGACCGGTCGCACCCGCCGGTTGCCAAGATGATCGATGTCATCGGCCTCGGCTGCCTGATCGTTGTTCAGGCGCATAATTTCGCGGACAATGCCCGAGATATCTTCAAAGCGCAGGATGCGCGAATCAGATTCAATAGTAATGCGCTGATTGAGCTTAAAGCGGCCGACCTGAGAGAGGTCATAGCGATCAAACCGTTCAAACATGGCGTCAATAAGGGACTTGGCGTTCTCCGGCGTTGCGAGATCGCCCGGCCGAAGGCGCTTATAGATCTCAAGATAGGCCTCTTGGGTGGTTTTGGCGACGTCTTTTTTAAGTGTCGCCTCCACATAGTTGAACGGGCCTTTGTTTACTGGCGCGTAGAGTTCTTTTATATCGTCCACCGAAAGATCCTTACCTTCAATTGAAGCGAAGACGCGCAGTAGGTCGGTAACCGGCGCTTTGCGACGGCGGTCGATCTTCACGCCGATCATGCCATCGGCATCTGTTTCAAATTCAAGCCAGGCACCGCGATTCGGAATAACTTTGGCACCGAAAAGTTTCCGGCCGCGGAACGGCGTTACACTGAAATAGACGCCCGAGGAACGGATAAGCTGCGAGACCACCACACGCTCTACGCCATTTACGATAAAAGTTCCCCGCTCGGTCATGAGTGGAAAGTCGCCGATGTAGACGTCCTGGGTTTTACTCTTGCCGGTTTTCTTATCCTCAAGCCGAAGCGTTGCCCGCAGTGCTGCCTCGAAGGTAAGATCTTTTTCTAGCGCCTGAATCTCGTTATACTTCGGTTCGTCAAAATGAAACTCGTCAAAATAGAGTTCGTATTCTTTGCCCGTATAGTCCTTGATGGGCGATATCTCCTCAAATAATTCCTTGAGACCCTTCGAAAGAAACCACTTATACGAGTCGGTCTGAATCTCGGTCAGATTCGGCTGCGCGATCAACGCCTCGGGGCGATGAGAAAACACCTTAACCGGTAAAACG
>JBGOTK010000022.1:0-10590 GCA_041476445.1 Minisyncoccia bacterium
AGTTTATAGACGATTGGGCGATGCGCAAAGTGGCTTTACGCGAGGGACGCAAGAGTGTAGAGTAATCAGTCAATGAAAGACTTGGTCTACATTACAACGCCGATCTATTACGTGAATGACGGCCGCATATCGGGCATGCCTACACGACAATTGCCGCTGATATTTTTGCACGCTACGTAAAAACGAAAGGCAGCGCCGTAACTTTTTTGACGGGTACCGATGAAAATTCTCAGAAAACAGTAGACGCTGCCCAAAAACTGGGTGAAGACGTGAAGGCGTATACGGATCGGCTGGCGGAGGTTTGGCGGTCAACGTGGCAGAAGCTTGGTATTACGAATACCGATTTTATCCGCACAACAGAAAAACGTCATGTAGATATAGTAAAAGAATTTTGGCGGCGGGTGGATAAAGCGGGCGATATATATAAAGGAAAGTATGTAGGGCTCTATTGCAAAGGGCACGAGGCGTTTCTGAAAGAAAGTGATTTGGTGAACGGTCTTTGTCCTGATCACAAAACTGCACCAGAAAAGATAGAAGAAGAAAACTATTTCTTCCGCCTTTCTAAATACCAGAAACAGCTTCAGGATTTTTATGGTAACAATCCTGAATTTGTCACTCCCGGTTCGCGCTTTAACGAAGTGAAAGCCTTCGTAACGGAGGGACTTGAAGATATAAGCATTTCTCGTGCCACACAAGAGTGGGGGATTCCTGTACCTACTGACCCGAAACACGTGGTCTACGTCTGGTTCGATGCACTTATTAATTATATGTCGGCGGTGGGCATGCAAGGTTGGTTAGAGCATCCAGCCGATGTCCACTTTATCGGCAAGGACATCGTTCGTTTTCACGCGGTTATCTGGCCCGCCATGCTTCTCTCGGCCAGCTTCCCGTTGCCAAAACAGATAGCGACGAATGGTTTCTTCACCACCGAAGGCGTGAAGATTTCTAAATCGCTTGGAAACGCTATTGACCCTTTGACGCTCGTCGAAAAATACGGCAATGATGCCCTGCGTTATTTTCTTTTCCGCGAGATCGCCTATGGGAGTGACGGTGACTTCAGTGAAAAGAAGTTCATCGAGCGCTATAACGGCGAACTGGCGAACGGTTTGGGCAATTTGGTGGCGCGCGTAGCGGCGCTGGGCGAAGAATTGAGTCCAATATCCTATTCTGCGAATATTATTAAATATATTAAGGTATTGAAAAAAGCTATCCATTATGACGAATTGATGGAGCAATTTAAGTTTAACGAAGTACTTTTAAATATTTGGGATGGAATCTTTGGTATACCGAAATCTGCCATTGATGCACTTGAGTGGCGTGAGAGTCCACAAGATAATTTTAAACTTTATTCTGCGTCGGGAGGTACGGCATCCATTTACTTTATTAACAACTTTTTAACTGAAAATTCCCCTTGGAAAATTAAAGATCTAGATAAGAGGAGACAGTTACTTGGAGAAACTTGTTTTTATATTGCCTTGATTACTGAGTGTATTGAACCATTTCTTCCTACTACTGCTGAAAAAATAAAACAGCAGATCAGTTTTGACCGCGAAAAGAAAGCGTGGCAGATCAAGAAAGGCGAGTCGCTTTTCCCGCGCCTTGAAATATAAGAAATAACTGCCGTGTTCTGTATTCTTGTATTATTAACATCACCTATGCGGCCGCATAGGTGATGTTAATAATATTTAGGGTTCTTAATTCAGGCACTGTTCAACAAAGTCTTTAACTTTATCGCGGTAGGCTTCGAGTGTGCCATCGTTAACAATTTTAAAATCTGCACGATTGCCGATGTCGGGAATATACCGTTCGTTTTCAGCTTTGGCTTCCTCCTCGAATCTCTCCCAGGTGGTGTTTCCCTCATTGATTTTTTCGTTGGCTGATTTTCTGCGCTCAAACCGTATCCGATCCGGCGCGGTAATATAGACGAGAATTCCTTTTGGAAATCCGCGAATCATTTTTTCGTCGGGCAGCCAGCGTACCCCGTCGATAATCACGATATCGGCTTCGGTGCGGAGAGCATACTGCTTAGCTCCATTCGCAATGGTGCCGTCCCCAAACTGATGTTCCATGGCGATCGCCACATCTTGAAGATTTTTCCGCGTAGCCGGAAGAGACCACAATGCCAATGTTTCACGGAGCAAATCCGAAAAACGTTGATGGACAATGGTGCGCTCGGACAATAATTCCTTAAGAAAGGTTACAAATGTTCCCTTGCCGCTGCCGATCTCGCCGGTTAGTCCGATGTAGACTTTTGATTTTTCTTCCATTCTTATGGGATTTCCGCTAGGATTAGGTCACTTTCATGATAAGCGAAAAACTGAAGCTTATCGATACGCACGCCCACATCCAGTTTCCCGCATATAACGAGGACCGAGAGGCGGTAATCGAGCGTGCCAAAGAGGCGGGGGTCGGCATGATTGCGATCGGCACCCAGTACTCGACATCGCTTTTAGGTATAGAGGCGGTACAGGAGTACCCGGAGTCTGTTTTTGGTTCAACTGTCGGTTTTCACCCGAATCATCTGGACATCAAGTGGCATCATGATAAGAGCGAGATTGATGAGAGTTATCAGGAACCCTTTGAACCTGAAAAACTCAAAAAACTTGCTGAAGCGAAGGAAGTAGTTGCGATAGGCGAGTGTGGGCTCGACTATTATCGACTAGCGAAAAGCGAAGAGGGAATAGCGAATAGCGAAAAGAAAAGACAGCGGGAGGCGTTCATTGTGCAGATAGAAATAGCCCACGCGGTTAAAAAACCTTTAGTAATCCACTGCCGCTCCGCCTTTCCTGATTTGATTGAAACACTTTTCGCTCATCGCTCATCGCTTGTCGCTCCTCACCCAGGCATTATTCATTTCTTTTCCGGTACCTACGAAGAGGCGAAGATACTTATGGATCTCGGTTTTTATATCGCCTTTGGCGGGGTGATTACCTTTGTGAAAGATTATGAAGAAATCGTAAAAAAAGTGCCGCTTGAGCGCATCGTACTCGAGACCGATGCACCCTATGTGGCACCTATGCAATATCGTGGCAAAAAGAACGAACCTGCCTATATTGTGGAGACGGCAAAGAAGGTGGCGGAATTAAAAGGTGTTTCGCTAGAGGAGGTAACTGAACATACTCTTCGGAGCGTCAAGGGGATGTTTACTCTGTTACAATCAGAAGAGCAAGGGGAAAGGAGGAAGGCGGCCTAGCGAACTAACTCGAGGGCGAGTACTCCAACCAGGGGTCGTGTCGAAAGATGCGGCCCCTGTAATTTTATTGAAAAAGCACCGAGAAATAGCTAGACTAAAGCGTAATTGCGCATGACCTACGACTTCCATAAAATCGAAAAAAAATGGCAAGCTGCCTGGAAAAAGAAAGGTCAGTATAGTGCGAAAGACCAGGTGAAGGGGAAAGATAACTTCTATCACCTCGTGATGTTCCCGTACCCATCGGGAAATTTGCATATTGGTCACTGGTATAACTTTGCCCCCGCGGATGTATACGCGCGCTATATGCGCATGCAGGACAAGAATGTGATGAGTCCGATCGGCTTTGATGCCTTTGGTTTGCCCGCCGAAAATGCCGCGATTAAAAACGGTATTCATCCGGAGAAGTGGACCATGAAGAATATTAAGATGATGCGAACCCAGCTCGAGTCCATGGGGAACTCCTACGACTGGTCGCGCATGGTCGTCACCTGTCTACCCGATTACTACAAGTGGAATCAGTGGCTATTTTTGCAGCTATTTCATAAAGGCCTGGCCTATCGCAAAAAAGCACCCGCGAATTGGTGTCCCAACGACAAAACCGTATTGGCTAATGAACAGGTGGTAGACGGCAAGTGCGAGCGCTGCGGCACGGATGTGGTCAAAAAAGATATCGAGCAGTGGCTTTTTAAGATTACTGATTATGCCGAGCAGCTTTTGAATGATTTGGACAAGCTCGATTGGCCTGAGCGCACCAAGCTTGCGCAGAAGAACTGGATCGGCCGGTCGGAAGGCGCAGAAATTGATTTTGCTGTGAAAGGATTAAAAGAGAAGATTAAGGTATTCACTACGCGACCGGACACACTCTTTGGTGCGACCTATATGGTACTTGCGCCCGAGCATCCTTTAGTAGCGAATTTGCTCGCCTCACAGATGAAGAGCGAAAAAGCCCTGCCTGCCGGCAGGCAGGGAATAGCGAATTGGGGAGAAGTTGAAAAATATATTGCAGCAACCAAAAAGAAAACGGATATTGATCGGCTTGCAGAAGGCAAAGAAAAAACTGGTGTGGAGTTAAAGAGCATAAAAGCGATTAATCCTGCGAACAAGGAAGAAATTCCCGTTTTCATCGCTGATTATGTATTAAGTACCTATGGCACCGGCGCTATTATGGCGGTACCGGCGCACGACGAACGGGATATTGAGTTTGCAAGAAAGTTTAATATCCCCATTCGTTACGTTATCGATCCTGTAACCGGCTCGCCGCAGAAAAATCCAGCTGAAAAGGATAAAATTGTTGCCTTGGTAGAAAACGCTAAGGGCGAAATCTTAACTATTAATTGGGGAGCGAATGCAGGCGGGAGGTTGTTGATCGGTGGAACAGTCGAATCTGGGGAAGATATTGTCAAAACAGCCAAGCGTGAAGTTCTTGAAGAGACTGGATACCGAAATCTTAAGTTGATTGACGTAAGCAAGGAACGTGTCCACCATCAGTATTTTTCTTATAATAGAAACAAGGGCTTTTTGGCCCATACCACACTTGTCTACTTCCGCTTAGAAAATAATGAAAAAGATGAGCAGGTTCTCGACGATACCGAAAAAGGCAAATTCTCTGTCGAATGGGTTACCAAGGACCAAGTGAGAAAAGAAATCAACGAGTCGCTGCATCGCTATACCTTCGACAAGTTCATCGAAGGGACAGCTTATAGTGGTGATGGAGTTCTCATAAATTCAGGAAAATTTAATGGCCTAACCAGCGAGGGGGCGAAAGGGAAAATCACCGAATTTGTCGGCGGCACAACGAAAGTCCAATACCGTCTGCGCGATTGGCTCATCTCTCGCCAGCGTTATTGGGGGACACCTATTCCGATTATCCATTGTCCCAAATGCGGCGAGATAGCAGTACCTGAGAAAGAATTACCGGTGAAACTTCCGCCGCTTAAGGATTTTAAACCTGCCGACGATGGCCGCTCCCCTTTGGCGCGCAATAAAAAATTCTTGCATACCAAGTGTCCAAAATGCGGTGGGGCGGCCGAGCGTGATACGGACACGATGGATACCTTTGTGGACTCTTCCTGGTACTATCTGCGCTACGTCGATCCTAAAAATAAAAAGAGACCCTTCGACCCGCTCAGGGTAAAAAAATGGTTGCCGGTAAACAT
Source organism: Minisyncoccia bacterium (assembly GCA_041476445.1). Classification (GTDB taxonomy): domain Bacteria; phylum Patescibacteriota; class Minisyncoccia; order UBA6257; family JACOXY01; genus JBGOTK01. The sequence goes on from JBGOTK010000022.1 coordinate 5,350, forward strand.
GTATATCGGTGGAGCGGAACACACCGTGCTCCATTTGCTCTACTCACGCTTCTTTACCAAGTTTTTGCGGGATATAGGTCTCATAAAATTTGATGAGCCGTTTAAAGCATTGCGGCACCAGGGGATTATCCTTGGTCCCGATGGGCAGAAGATGTCGAAGTCTCGCGGCAATGTTATTGATCCCGATAAGCTCGTCCGCGAATTCGGCACGGACGCAGTGCGCACTTACTTGTGTTTTATGGGCGAGTATTCGAAGGGCGGGCCATGGAATCCCACGGGTATTTTGGGTGCAGTTAGATTCCTTGAGCGCTTCCGAAAGTTTTTTGAGAACTATAATCCAAAAAAGAAAGACAGCGATAAAGAGATACAGCCCTTGATCCATAAAACTATAAAAAAAGTGGGGGATGATATCGCCTCTTTTCAGTTCAATACCGCTGTCTCGGCGCTTATGATCATGCTAAATGAGCTTGAACAAAAACCCGGAGCGGTTGGCAAAAGTGATTTTGAAATGCTCGCGAAGCTCATTGCGCCTATGGCGCCGCATATGGCCGAGGAACTTTGGGTGAGCGTACTTAAAAATAAACCATCTATTCATTTTTCGTCCTGGCCGAAGTATGATGCGGCGCTTACCAAAGAAAACGAATTTGAGCTGGTTGTCCAGATAAACGGCAAGGTGCGCGATTCATTTCGTGTGCCCATTGATATAACCGAAGCCGAAGCCAAGAAGTTGACTTTAGAACGAGAAGTGGTAAAAAGGTATTTAGCTGGAAGGGAGGTCAAGCGAGTCATCTATGTTCCGGGAAGACTTATAAGTATCGTTCTCTAACCCACGAGGAGGCTCGATGCCGAGTTTCGAAGAAATCACGGAGGGGACTGAGCTGCAGCTTGGCGGTTTCCGTACACCCGCGACGCAGAAGGGCGTTGTCATCACGCATCTCGAGGTTTTCAACGGAATACTGAACGCCCTCGAGGAGTACTGGGGCCTGGAGGGTGTCTCAGTTGAGAGCACGGACGTCAAGCTGCGCGGCGGCACTGCACCATCGGATCAGATCCTGTTCGCCCGTCTCAACGTGCTCAGGAAGACGTCTGCGGGCGTGCATCTCTGCTTCACGGTAGCAGGCGGTGGCTTCGTGCTCACCGGTTCCGCCACGCTCTACGTTTCGCCGCGAGCCTTGCTCGCAGCTGCAACGCGGCCAAGCCGGAAACCGTTGCCGGCCGGCGCAGTCGTGGGCAGCACGGTGCAGGCCTTCCCGATTCCAACGTTCTGATCTGGCTCCACACGACGAGGCTGTACCCGACTTCTGGGTACAGCCCGTTCTCTTTTATACAGGATAGGTTTATAGTTAAATTCTTATATGTGTGGCATCGTCGGTTACATTGGAAAACGAAAAGCTCTGCCCATTCTCATTCAAGGTATTAGAAATCTTGAGTACCGCGGTTATGACTCTGCCGGCATTGCAGTGCTTGATGGTGAAAAAATGTACGTTGAGCGTGCGGTGGGCCGCGTAGCCAATCTTGAAGCTAAGCTGCCGAAGCGGAGCGTTGAGGGGGGACTCGGCATCGTACACTCCCGCTGGGCAACGCATGGCGGCGTAACGGAGGCGAATGCGCACCCGCATACCGACTGTGCCGGCAATATTCACCTCGTGCACAACGGCATCATCGAAAATTATAAGGAGCTGAAAGAAATGCTCGCCGCGAGAGGCCATACGTTCGCCTCTGAAACCGATACAGAGATACTTGCGCATCTTATTGAAGATTTTTATGCCAAAGCGAAGCAGCCCAAAACACGTTTTGAGGACGCCGTACGCGCAGCGCTTAAAAAAGTTCATGGCACCTACGGCCTCGCTATTCTTTCGCGTGATAATCCAGACAAGCTCATTGCCGTCCGCAACTTTAGCCCGCTTCTTTTGGGCATAGGCAAAAAAGAATATTTTATTGCCTCGGATGCTTCAGCCGTCATGAAATACACACGCAAGGTGGTATATCTTGAAGACGGCGAAATGGCGGTGCTTACGCCGCGCGGGTACCATATTTCTGATCTCGAGAATCGCAGACGCACAAGACGACCAGAGCGCCTCGAGTGGAGCATGAAGAAAATCCAAAAAGGCGGTTTTCCGCACTTTATGCTCAAAGAAATATTCGAACAGCCCGAAGCGATCATGAACTCAACGCGCGGCCGAATGGTCTTAAAAACCGGGGAAGTGATGTTGGGCGGTTTGCGGGAGGTAAAAGATGAACTGAAGACAGCCAAACGAGTGCTTTTGGTAGGCTGCGGCACGGCTTATCTTGCGGGCAAAGCGGCAGAGGGTATGTTTGAGGAATTCGTTGGAATTCCAGCCCAAAGCTATCTTGCCTCCGAACTGCGCTATCGCGAGCCGGTGTTCCAGAAAGGGGACGTCGCCTTCTTTGTTTCGCAGTCAGGTGAAACAGCGGACACACTCGCGGCGCTCCGAGAACTCAAGCGCCATAAAATACCGGTATTCGGGGTGGTAAATGCCGTAGGCTCAACGATCGCCCGCGAGACGGACGCAGGCGTCTACCAGCATGTCGGGCCCGAAATTGCCGTCGCTTCGACAAAGGCCTTTACCTCGCAGGTAACTATCCTCGCGCTCATTGCCGTCATGATGGGCCGCATGCGTGGATTGCCACCCAAGAAGGCCAAAGAGGTACTCGGCGCCATCAAAGCCTTGCCAGACGAACTCCAAAAAGTGCTGGCTCAAAATAATGCGATTAAAAAAATGGCCAAGAAGTATCTGCACTACGACAACTTTCTTTATTTAGGGAGAAAATATAATCTCCCCGCGGCGCTCGAAGGCGCCCTGAAGATCAAGGAGATTGCCTACGTGCATGCCGAGGGGATGAGTATCGGCGAGATGAAGCATGGCCGATCGCGATGATTGATAAAAACTTTCCCTCGGTCTGCATAGTGCCCAAGGATTCGGTGTATAGCAAAAACATCTCGAGCATCCAGGAAATAAAAGCCCGGGGCGGACCGGTAATCGCCGTGGTGACCGACGGAGACACGCAAGCCGCTAAACTGGCGGACGACGCCATGTTCATTCCAAAAACTATTGAGGCCCTAACGCCAATTTTAGCGGTAACCGCGCTTCAGCTTTTTGCCTATCACTTCGCCGTGCTTAAGGGTGCGGATGTAGATAAACCTAGAAATCTTGCGAAATCAGTGACAGTTGAATAATAGCGTGCGCATACTTTTGAAAGTTCGCCCGGGCGCAAAAAAAGATCTTATTGAACGTATGGGTCCTAAAGGTTTTAAAATTCAGGTGCGCGCGAAAGCGGAGAATGGCAGGGCTACGCACGCTGCACTTAGACTCCTGGGGGAATTTCTCGGTATTTCTGCGTCTCGTATAAACCTCATTTCTGGTGCCGCTTCTCGCACTAAGTGGGTGGAAATCTCAGGCTAGCCGAGTTGAAACGTTATAATAAGAGGGTACATGTCACGGCTTCTTTTTGGTGTTGTTCTTTTTATTATTTCGCCGGCCATAGCATTCGCGCACGGCATGGGCTATTTTCCCTTTGATCCGGATATTTCAAATCACTATGTGCTCTCGTCGGGGGATACACCCTACGAAGTCTTTAAGCCGCACAACGAATATCTGATCGGCTTTGATGTTTGGTACGACAATCCCGGCGACTCGGGCAGCGTTTCGTTTGGTCTGCGGGATGCGGATGATAACCTGCTCGCTTCGCGAACGGTCATGGTGCCTACAACGTCTGCCCTCTGGGGTGGAACGAAGCTGCACATTGATTTCAATTCCCAGGTAGCCGTTGAGTACGATGCGTTTTATAAGATAAAAATCGTGACGGCGCTCCCTGAATTTGCCTTGTACAAAGCGAACCGCGTTCAGCTTTTGCAGCACAATGAAAACGGCATACCGGAAGCTTTAATCGGTTACGCGCGCATCGGCACCGAAGATCAGGATTATTCTTTTAAGTACACGCTTTCTGAAACCTCGGAAGGCGACGTTCCCGTTATCGTCTATGCCAGCGGCACGGCGATCAGCGCTGCTACTGCCCAGATGAATTACCGGGCCAACGAACCAGTGGACGCGCAGCTTCGCTATGGCCCGAAAGGTGGAAATTTCCCCGAGACCGTGAATTATTCGGGTATCTACAAGTTCTGTGTGCCCGACGCGCCGATGTGCGGTTTCACGTTTGGTGTGAATTCTGGCCTGACCTACGAGTATGAACTTTCTTTAAAAGACTTCTGGGGAAATATCAGTATCATAACCGGCACATTTGTATCACCAATCGAAAGCGTGCCGCCGCCCGCGAGCGAACCACCGCCGCCCAATCCTCCACCTCCGCCGCCGAACCCCACGCCCCCTCCACCGCCTGGCGGACCACCACCTCCGCCACCTGGCGCGGGAGACACCATGTCGCCCCAGATTGTGCATTATGTGGTTAGTCAGATTACCGATACCGGAGCGACATTTGAGTGGACGACGGATGAAGCCGCTGATTCGCTCGTGCTTGTGAAGCGGGGCATCCAGATTTTCGGTCAAGGCGCCGATCTCGCCTTCGAGCTCGAACACAGTGTTGCGGTATCGGGGCTAACGCCTCAGACGACGTATTACGCGACGCTTATTTCGCATGACCCTGCGTCGAACGTCGGCTCGATTGATGTGCCGTTCGAAACGCTTACCTCAGGCGAAGCAGCCTCAAGTTCCGGCGGTACGCCTCCGCCTCCTGCTCCGTCATCCGGCGGCAGCGTAGCGGCAAGCGGGAGCCCGGGCAGCGGCTTTTCAGTGTCTTGGGAGGGCGATGGCAGCGCTAAGGGCTATCGCGTAGATATATTCGATGCCAGCTGGAAGCTGGTGGGCCAGAAGTTTGTAACTGGTGATGCGAACTCAATCACCGTAGAGGATCTCCCAAGCGGCGAATACCACACCGTTGTCTATGCTGAGGATGGCACCGGGTATAACAAAGTCGGCGGCAGTTCGGCCACAGTGCCTAAACCCGCCACCTGGCTTGAGAGAGCGAGTCACTACTATCCCTATTTTTCGGGCGGCCTGATCTTTCTCGGTCTTTTGCCAGTTTTTTTTCTATTCTTGCAAAGAAGGCGCTCGATGAACGTGTCTTGAATTAGCACTCTAATTGCACCACTCACTTCCTCAGAAATATCTGACGCGGACTCTTGAATCCGAGTCGTTTGCGTGGACGCTTGTTCAGCCGATACACAATATGGGCGAGTTCAGCAGCCGTGATCAGGTTGAAGTC
>JBGOTK010000023.1:0-10008 GCA_041476445.1 Minisyncoccia bacterium
CGAAAGGCTATCCCGAAAGATATTTCGGAGAGAACCAGCTATTTCCAAGCTCGATTAGCTTTTCACTTCTTACCCCAGGTCATCCGAAGATGTTGAACAATCTACCGGTTCGGTCCTCCATCTCCCTTTCGGGAGACTTCAACCTGCCCAGGGCAAGCTCGCTTGGTTTCGGGTCTAACACGTGCTGCTTTGTCCTAGCCTTCACATACAGCGTCAAATTTGGAAGCGAAATATTAGTTCAAGTTCGAGGCACGACGACGAAACTGTACTTTTAGTACATTGAGGAGGAGTAACAAAGAAATTGACGAATAGTTCGCTTCCCCTTCGGGGCGTGCGAATTTTAATCATCTTCTTTGTTGCTCGTCACTCGAGTACAGAGAGTACACTTCGTTCCTCGCGCCGCGAATCTGATAAAAATTCGCGTCGCCAAATTGATGCGGTATGTGAAGGATAGGACTACGCGCTATTAACACTCGGTTTCCCTGCGCCTACATCCCCTTGAGGGGACTTAGACTCGCAACACACATTAAGTCGTTGGCTCATTCTTCAATAGGCACCCTGTCGTCCCGGTCCCTTGCGGGCCAGACTTCAGGTCCTTGTAGACATATGGTTTCAGGTTCTATTTCATCGGCCTCACCGGCCTGCTTTTCACCTTTCCCTCGCGGTACTACTTCGCTATAGATCATCAAAGATATTTAGCCTTACGAGATAGTGCTCGCAGATTCCTACGATGTATACTGGCATCGGAGTACTCAAGAATAAAAACAAGGGTTTGCTCATTTTCGCCTACCGGGCTCTCACCGTCTTTGGCTGCTCTTTCCAGAGCATTCGGCTAACAAGCAAATTTGTAACCCTTTTTTGCCAATCACAAAGTTCTCAAGCTTACGAAAACTTTGTGACAAGCAAAATGTTCTCATCTTACAACCCCCAACGTGCCTCGCTCCGCTCGCCACTCTCATAATTCAAATCTACGAACTTTACACGAATGCTACGAATATATTTTCTTAATTCGCAACATTCGCATGTCATTTGTAGATTAGGATTACACTGGTGTCGAACGCAGTGAGACACATTAGGTTTGGGCTATTCCCTTTTCACTCGCCGCTACTCGGGGAATCACATTTGATTTCTTTTCCACCGCTTACTGAGATGTTTCACTTCAGCGGGTCTGCTCCATAAACTCTTACGGTTCATGGCAATCGAGGTTTACTCAATTAGGTTTCCCCATTCGGATATCTCCGGATCACAGGTTGCTACGCACCTCCCCGAAGCGTTTCGCCGCTATGCCGCGTCCTTCGTCGCTCTTTGATGTCGAGGCATCCACCATACGCCCTTATCTCCATTTCCCTGTCTGGGAACGGAGTAAACCGACCATCCCGATACTGACATATGATTAACATTTCTCGCGCACCCACTTAAGGTGCAAGAAATGTTCCAGCCCTCTTCAACGGACGCCCGCCTTATCGGCGAGGTAAATTGAAGTGAGGCTTTCGACTACCCCTCGAAATGCGTTAACGAGGGTGAGTCGCATTTTATTGCATTGATACGATTATTCACTTATCAAATTGCTCACAGAGTGCAGGCACAAAAAAACCGCTCGAAGGCGGCGTAAGACGCACCAAAAGGTTCGGCTTAGCCGCTACATTTCTTAGGCTTAAATGCGTGTAACATCCTGTGTAGTTAGTATTATATTCAAAATCGCCTTCGTGTCAAATCCCGTAATGGACGGCTGACTGCGGGGATAGAATTCGGACCAGTATCAGTCATCTTGTCAGGGGGGAAAAAAGCCATTATTATCGAGCTCAGTACAGGGCTTGCAGTTCACGTTCGAACCCGAGGAGGGTGTCTATGAGGCGAGTGATTGTCCCGCTGGGATTCACGGTCTTCCTGGCCTTGCTCTGCGTCTTCGGCGCCCCCATCAAGGCGGCGTTCGCGCCGACCCCGGAACAGCGACTGATGGTCTTAGCCGCGGACCTCAAGATCAGCATCGCGGACGCTCGGTACGTGGCCAAAGGTATGAGTACGGCGCGAAATCATCGCGCCTGCAATGCCTGCCACCCGAGCACGGGTACCCGCATCGACAAGGCGGCGTGGCTGGGTCACGTCAACCCCGACGGCAAGATCGTGACCGCGACCATTGGCTACCACAAGTACGGCCCACCGAAGCCCAGGCATGCGATCGATCCCGCCATCATGAACCTACTCGAGCGCATCAGTGTGCGCCTCACCGAGGTTCACTACTCGATCTATCCGGCAACCGGCATAATCGTGGCTTGGTCCGCGCTCGAGATCGTGATTGGTCCCCAAGCGCCCGTACCGGCTCCGGCCATCACGCCGAACCGCGGCCGCTACCAGAGGGCCAGGACGATGTTCGCGGACTGCCCCGACGATGAGAGGCCGAAGCCACCACGGCCCACATCACCAGTGGTCATGGTCTTCGACAAGACGCACGACGATAAGCTCTTCACGAAGCTGTAGCAACACGCGCAGCGGATCCCACCGGGGCGGACACTTAGTCCGCCCCTCGCTCTTTTTTTAGTTGTACAATAAAATCCCTACTCTCCTTTAGGCGCATCCAAAATGGTGCGCATATAGGTAAGACTCGAAGTTAATACCGCATAGTTTTCAATCTTTGGATGAATCCGGGTGCGATCGATTTTATGAACGTCTTCGCCCGACTCCTTGCGTCCTTCTACATGCGGTCTTACTTCATCTTTAGTAACGACCACCGCGGTAAGAAAATCCAAAATCTGTCCCGCAATAAATTCGGCTAACAATACTGGGTCTGACTTATACGCCTCCTCCGAAAGTCCCGCATTCATATGCACAGTAATTCCCAACTCTTTTAACTTTCCATCTGCAGCTTCAAGACGCGCATAGGTGATCGCTTTTTTCTTTTCATCACTATTAACTTCTCGATCCTCTATGAGCGTTTCGAGATCATCAACAACTTCTACTGCAATATTGCGCAACGCTTTACTGCGTTCGTTCGTTTCAAAAAATTCCTTCTTAGGCTTCCAGGGTCTTTGCTCTTCAAAACGATTTGCCATAATTAGGTTAATTTTTTTGCTAAATAGTCTTTGAGTCTATTAATTTCAATCCGCTCCTGCTTCATCGAATCACGTTCGCGGACAGTTACTGCGTTGTCTTTCACCGACTCAAAATCAACGGTCACACAAAACGGCGTACCGATTTCATCTTGTCTACGGTAACGTTTGCCGATTGATTGTGTTTCGTCGTATTCGGTAACGAAATGCTTCACGAGATCCTCATATAGAGGGCGGGCTACATTTCGCAGTTCTTCTTTTTTAGAGAGCGGGAGTACTGCTACCTTTATCGGTGCGAGCCAATACGGGAATTTCATTACAACTCGCGTATCTTCTTCCGCTTCCCCGTCTTCACCTTGCGATTTGCGATTTGCTATTTGCTCTTCATTGTAGGCCTCAAGCATGGCAACCAATACCGAGCGATCCACACCCCAAGTGGGCTCGATCACATGCGGTAGGAATTTATCTTTGGCATTATCCGGATCGGTATAACGCAAATCCTCTCCGCTCGCCTCCATATGGTTCTTTAAATCAAAATCACCGCGATAGGCCAAGCCATAAAGTTCCTTTTGCCCAAAGGGATATTTGTATTCAATGTCGATGGTGCGCTTTGAGTAGTGCGCCCGATCCCCTTCTCCGATTTCAACTACCTCGTAGTGCTCTTTTTTAACGCCGAGATCTTTCAACCACTGCTCCATCTCACCTTGCCAGTTTTCAAAGGCATCCTCCCAGTCGGCTTCTTTTACGAAGTACTCAATCTCCATCAGCTCAAACTCACGTGTGCGGAAGATAAAATTGCCCGGCGTAATTTCATTTCTAAACGCCTTACCGATTTGAGCAATACCGAATGGTAGTCGTTTTCGCGTAGTCTCTAAAACATTCTTAAACTGCACAAACATGGCCTGAGCAGTTTCGGGGCGTAAATAAACGGTGCTCGCCCGTTCCTCGGCAGGACCAAGAAATGTCTTGAGCATCAAGTTAAACATTTTTGCCTCGGCGAAGGTTCCGCGTTTACCGCAAGAAGGACAGGGGTCTTTCACATCGACCTGACCTGCGCGAAAACGGTTATTACATTCGCGGCACTCCACCATTGGGTCACTAAAATTTTCTAAGTGTCCGCTCACCTCCCAAACTTTGGGATTCATTATTAAAGCCGCATCGATGCCCACCATATCAGTCCGCTCGTGCACAAAGCGCTTCCACCACTCAGCTTTGATGTTATTCTTTAACTCGGTGCCCAAGGGGCCGTAATCCCAAGAGTTCTGGAGTCCGCCGTAAATTTCCGAACCCGGAAAAATAAAACCACGGCGCTTGGCCAGCGAAACAATTTTATCCATCAGATTTTCCGCGTGAGCGGCCTCTTTTGCCATTCGAGTTATACTATACTTCTTTTTCTGTTTTTCAAATGTATTAGGGAGTTACCATGCCGTCGGAGGGCTGAACCGTCGAGTCATTCAGCTTATTGGTCGCTACTTCGCGCGCGCTATTTTGAAGCGTAACGCCCGTAAAGGAATCTTTCGCCTGAATCGAGGTGGCGCCCGTGAGCGGCATGGCGCCGCCGATAAGCGTGATAGGCGGCGTGGCCTCGATCTGAATAACCGCCTCCGGCTTTTGGCCGATCACGCCACGGGTCGCCTGCAACTTGGGAATGAGCCAGACGAGTTCCTGGGTGCGCTCGTTATACACCGGTTTTTGATCGATATTGCTGGTTATAACTCCCGTCGCCCGTACGCCGGGGGCGAGTGCGGTACGAATTTCCACATCTTCAACGTCAGTCGCATAGTTTGTCACCTGCCAGTGAACAGTAAACTGCGTCGGCTGATTGGCCTTTGGCGGCATCGTGCCCTGATTCAAAATACCCGAGGGGGCATCCCGGAAAAGCCCGAGCGCCGCAATCTCCACATTGCCCGCCACTTTGGTCTCGAGTGTTGCCACCCCCCGCGTCGCATCGAGCGCGACGTTTACCGGCACCGTGGGCGATTCGATGGTGCCATTAACTTTAATCGTATAATTCTTGTCGCTTAAACGATGAATGGGGTAGTTCATGAGCGTGGAGACATCAAACCGGATACTGCCCGAACCGCCGGGCGCGATCAGTTTCAGTCCCGGCACGTTCGATGCGTTCCACGAGAGCGTGTTCGAAACAGAGTTGAATGTTCCTTCGGCATGGACGCTCGCTAAATCGAAAAGCGCGCCGGTAAGATGCGCGGTCACAATCACATCGCGGAGCGCGGTATCGGTATTGTTACGATAACTCAGCACATAGGTAAGATGGTCGTTCGTTTTGGTAATATAGTCGGTGCGATCATTCAGGGCGATCGCGAGCGCAAGCGGAGACGATGAGATGGCGACGGTTTTCGACTGTTCGGAGACGGTATAGTGGAGCCCGCCGACGCTCGCCACCAATTTCGCCTTCATATCAAAAAACGAACCGGCCGGAGCCAGGATGTGTCCCCTGATCACAAACTCGTTCGACGAGCCGGGATTCAGGTCGCCGAGCTGCCAGGTATTGTTGCTCACCGTGTCGGGCTTCAAGCTTGCAGTCTTAAACGTAAAATCAGCCGGATATTCCAACTGGAGCTCAAGGTCGCTCAAAATTTTGTCCGATACATTTTTATAGGACACGTGCACTTCAAAGTCCTCACCCGAGAGCACCTTATCCGCCGCCTGGATGTCTAAGTTTGCCGCCGAGTCGCCGATAAAAACATCGCCGCGCGCAGTCCGATTATAGCGCGAGCCGAAGGAGGAGCCGTACTCAAGTGAAACGTCGAGGCTCTTGGCGCTCCGCGAACCGGAAACCGCCATCACCTTAAACGTCTCCTCGCCTACGCTGCCCACGCCAATATCATGCACATCTTTTATTGACGTCCGTTTTGACTCATCTTCACCCACAAAAATAAACTCGTTCGGCAGGCTGACGGAAAGCTTGGCATTCTTAAGCGTCGCCCCGGAGTTATTGGTATAGCGCACTACAAAATCAAACGGCATCCCGACAAGCGTCTCATTTGGAGCAGTGATCTCGAGCCCCACTCCCTGGACGCTGAAATAGCGATACAAAAAATAACCACCAGCGCCAAGCAGCACGATGCCGCCAATAACCGCAGTCACTACCACGGTCTTCTTAAGTCCGCCAAACCACTCCGGCAGGTGCATTTCTTCATCAGAGGGCGCCACCTCTTCGTCCCACTTAGCCTGCGATGTCTCCGGCTGTTGTTTGCTTTCAAAAACCGAACTATGTTTGGTCCGGCGCTCGATTTCCGGATCGCCTTTATAAAGTTTTTCTTCAGTATCTTCTATGGACATGGAGTATCACGCTCTGCGCACTTCTCATTATTATACCCCCACACCTAATCCGGCTCCTATTAGGTGTGGGGGTATATATGAAGAAGCAGAAAGGCAGGAAATCGTACGCTACAGGTTTCACAAAGCAGCAGATGATCCGCCGAATGGAAAAACTGAGGCGGCCGCACGCCACACTGTCCACAAGGACCGCCGCCGCCTAAGCCCATGAGACCTAAAAAGACAGAGCGGTCGGGCACGCCCTGGTTTAGGAAACGCCACACTTCATTATCATTTTGGAGTTCAAGCGTGCTACGCGCCACGAAATCGAGAAAATCGAAATCAGTGAAGAGCCGTCTCTCGGAAAGGCTGTCGGCTACCCAAAACCCTACGCCCCTCCCTGCGCCAGCCCCCCTGCCCACGAGCCGTACGTGCGTCAAAAGCCCGGGTTCGAGGTGCGCGGCAAGTTTTGAAGTTGGTTTTCGAACGCTCTTGGCTTTGGCCGTGATCCGCCCCAGGTCGTGGGTATAGAAGGTGTAAAAGCCGTCATAGTCACCCGCGGGTTCTTTTTCCAGAACAATTCCTTCCGTAGAATATTCAATCATAACGCCTCCATCAGTATATCCCCACACCCAATATATTGGTGTGGGGATATACCCCATACATTAGGCGGCAAACTACTCGAACTCGCCCTTTACGAGGCTAAAAATACACCCCTTGACAACATATCCCCAGCGTGTTTGACAATTTTGACCCCTTGTGCTAAGATTACCCCCGCTAATATGGTACCCCGAGAGGGGGCTTTTTTATTAGCACATCAGCCAGGTTTTTGCTCTTTCGAGGTCGAGATATCCCTTCCTTTTTTCGATTAGGAAGTAAGGTCCCCAAAAAGGCAAAATGACAAAATATATAGCTATTATGAGCCTGCTTGGAGGGTTTACTCCCCTTCTTGCAGCTACCCCGGGCATACCGATGCCTATAATCACTGAGTTAAGTTATGAACTTACCTCGGACCAGTCGGCCTTTATCGCTCATAGCGGAGACTTGGGCTACCGAGTTGGCAGACCAAAAACGCATGAGGCGTATTGCAATGTTGTGGCGACCGGCTACTCAAGCACACCAGAAGAGACGGACGATACCCCCTTCATTACTGCTTCGGGCAAGGTGGTAAGCCCTGGCACGGTAGCCATGAACTGGCTCCCCCTTGGCACCACGATCCGTATTCCTAAACTCTTTGGTGACCGCATCTTCGTTGTCGAGGACCGCATGAATGAACGCTATCACGACAATGTAGATATCTGGTTCGCTAATAAAAGTGACGCGCAAAAATTCGGACTGCGTCACACGTGCATCGAAGTCATCTAACAAAAACCCCCGCGACAAGCGGGGGTTTTTGATGGCTAGCGTAAGACTATCAATAAAAAGTAGTCAGAGTTTTGTGGTGAGGTCGGGGCAACTTCATTTGCTTCGCCTTTACCCATAATACCCAATCTACTTCGTGCGTAGAGAGCTTGCCTCCTTTTTGCCTCATGCGTTCACCAATCTGTTCTATGGCGAAGATAGTATTTGCCCTGATTTCTATCTCTTTTTGCGATCCAGCCGGAATAAGCCATTCTTCCAGGATATCCTGCTCTAATTCGGGAGCATACTGCAGCACTTCAAATGCCTCTACAATCTGCGGTAATTTATAGTCGGCAAAAATAGTTAGGTTTTCCATATTGGTAAACTGCGCGAGTGGGAAATGAGGCAGGGCAAATGAAAGGTCGGAGGGGAAAATTTGCGCTCTCTTCAGAAAATAAACTGACTTGCCTTCCAGTTCTACTTGATCTCGAAAGGTAGGAAAATTATCGATCAGCAAGTTAACAAGCTCATCGACATCTCTCTCCGCGTGAGTAATCAAATTAAGGACGCTCCCATTAAATTTGTTCTTCGAGATCGAAAAATTCTCGCGAATAATATTCCAGCGCTCTTTTTGTAAAAGCAGCTCGCCACCACCGCCCTTAAAAATAGACCGGAAGTCAGTTTCAGATATTTCAGCCAGGTAGGCTGCATCGAAAAATCTTTTATCGCGCAGAAAGGCATCCTTAATGGCCACCGAAAAAGCATAGTATCCTGTGACTTTTTCACCGTTTATTTTGTGATGCCAACGTTCTTTTCCTTTCGGAGCCCAGAAACAAAAGTTAATACTATCTAGAAAGAAGTAGTATTGAAGAGTTTCTGCCGACGTGCCAAGAAATTGAAGATTATTGTCCCAAGGGGGAACGGGTTCGTTTTTCAGCTCCTCGGCAAGTTTTTTTATCTCAGTCGGGATAATTTTTACAAACTTGCTTGAGGCAATGACTGGTTCTAAAGATTCGAGAATGAGCTTATGTGTTGGCTTCATAAGAATCACCGGCTGGCCCCATGAATCGAGGATTTATAAATCCGAAAGACGCGTGGACAACCTACGGCTTGATCAGCCGATATAATTCATCCTCCAGATCAAAAAATTCCTGCGAGCGCTGCTTGCGGGGACGCGGCATTTTGTTTTCAATCAGTTTTTCGATGTGCCCGGGCCGCGGCGTCATGACCGCAATGCGTGAGCCCAGCTCGATTGCCTCGGGAATAATGTGCGTTACCATCACGATCGTCATGTTGCGCTCTGCCCATACTTGAAGCAGCTCTTTGCGGAGCTCCTCGGCGGTGAATGAATCAAGCTCAGAAAACGCCTCGTCCATAAATACTACCTTGGGGTCAGCGACAAGAGCGCGGGCGATGCCGACGCGCTGGCGCATACCGCCCGAGAGTTCGTGTGGATAGTGGTGGGCAAATTTTTCGAGGCCGAATTGCCCGAGTTCGCGAATCACCCGTTCGTGCCGGTCCGCCTCACTAAGTTTTCGCGCCACGAGCGGCAGCTCGATATTCTGAAACACATTGAGCCACGGGAGCAGCGCGAATTGCTGAAAGACAAAACCAAAGTCGGCGCGTGTAATACCGGAGGCTAATACCACTCCCCCTTCGTACTTCTTCTCAAGACCGCTCATAATGCGTAGCAGCGTCGACTTGCCACAACCAGAAGGCCCGAGAAATACGAAAAAGTCGCCCGTATATATTTCAAGATCAATATCCCTCAAAGCGAGCATGCGCTCGTTCGGCCGATCATCAAAGTGTTTAGAAACATTTTTTAATGAAAGAATTGAGCTCATGTTTTCTGTTCTATGTTATAAGTTTCACGTTACGTGTTTTACTCCTCCATACGTTCATGAGCCTTATCGAGCAGCGGCAGCCACAGGAGTTTATTGATAGCAAAGATTACCAGAAGCAATCCAAAGACACCGAGAAAGGTCACCTGGGCGTTCGTGGTATAGGCAAGAAAGAAAGCCCCTAGTCCGCCATGCACACCGGAAATGATTTCAGTAGCAACAAGTGCTTCCCAACCCTCTCCCAAACCGATAACCGTACCCGTAATAAGACCAGGCACAGTAGCGGGCCAGAGAAATTTTTTGAAGTAATCGAAGCCTTTGAGCCCGGCGATCTCGACCGCCTCTTCCCATTCGTGCTTCACGAGTTTTAACGAACTTACGATTGAGAATAGTATCGGCCAGATAACGGTAACGACAAGGAAAAAGACTACGGTGAAATTGGTGCTTCCCCAAACCAAGACAGCCAGCGGCAGCACAGCAAAGGTAGGGAAACTTTGAAA
>JBGOTK010000024.1:0-9119 GCA_041476445.1 Minisyncoccia bacterium
ACGGAACCGTGCTCACCGAGCATGTCGGTAACGTAGAACTATCGGCGCTGGGGGAGAAATTGCCGTTTGGGGAAATTTTTAATCGCGATTTAAAATGGCTGAGCGAGTCCGATGTTATCATTGCCGAGGTCACCACTCCCAGTCTCGGGGTGGGTTATGAGTTGGCTAAGGCAGAGTCATTGGGCAAGAAAGTTCTCTGTCTCTATCGTGAGAGCGAAGGACGGAGTCTATCGCCTATGGTTGATGGCAATACCTATAATACGATCAAACGCTATGTGGCACTTGATGAGTTGCCTAAAATATTCGACCGGTTTTTTGATAGAGCGCACTAATCACGAAAGGAGTAGTCACTTTACTTCCAAAACGTATCTATCCAACGCGACATGTCTTTCGCCATAAAATTGTCCGGCTCTCTTTGCAGCGCCTCAATGAGCACAGGTTTTGAGTACCACTTGAGCTGCTCGATTTCACGTCTCTCAAATTGAAACGACTCTGCTGGCTGATTGGTCTTAAAGAAAAACCACTGTATGAACATGTTGTACTTGCCTTCTACTCTCACCTTTGGTCCGGGGGTTACTTCGCCGGTAACTCCGAGCTCCTCCTTTAGTTCTTTCATGATGTTTGTTTCGTAGGTTTCGCCTTTCTCCACCGTGCCGGCAACGGCTACGTCCCAAACCCCAGGATAGTGTCTTTTATTAAACGAACGCTGACCTAATAGAAGTTCATTTTTGTCATTTGTTATCCATAAACTTGAGACGCGGTAAATATCTTTGTCCGTGTCGATTTCGCTGCGTAGTTTATAGGTGAGAATATTATCGTCTGTATCAACGATAGGAATAAGTATGTCGGACATATAATGTAAGTGTACCAATACCTTATCGTAACTTTGGGCACATTCTCTGTGCACATCGTACCTTTACTTCCCACCCCCATTTTCTATAGTGAAAGTATTGGCTCTAACCCATTAATGCGGGGGAGATGGTGCGGAACTCATCAGGGTATGGGCACTTTTTGTAACTTTATCTATGCGTAAGCGAAGTCCTCTTGTTTTACTCTCGCTGCTCTCAGTAGTTTTGGTTACCACGGTCGCTACCTATCACGCTGACATTGGAGGAGTCTTTGGTTCGTTAAAAAACACCTTTGTGCAGGTTGCTGCCGAGCCGTTTATGCCGCTTCTGGCCGAGCTGGATTATCTAGTGCCGCCTGAGCCCGATCCAACACCACCACCGCCTCCACCGCCAGCTCCTGTTACCGATTCGGTGTTTACCTCGAGTTTGTATACCACAAATCCTGTTGCTGTTTCCCCACCTGGTACAGCCGTTACTAATATGGTGGGTGGCTCGAATCGTAGTCTGTTTCCCGCAGTAGTACTGATTAGGTACTCTTACAATGCCTACAGTAAATCCTGGTGCAGTGGTACTCTAACTTCGCCAACTACAGTTCTTACTGCTGCGCATTGTGTTTTACCCGCAGTTCGAGATGATCCTTCGCTTCTGTATATAACCTTTTATCATTTTTCCGATTCATGTTCAAATTGTTTCCCGGCGCAGGCTCCCTACTATACTGTTTATGTAAAACAGAATGGGGTAAAGATATTTAAAAAACCTCCTGACTGGACTAACTATGCAAGTCTTGATGATTTAGCTGAACTGTCGCTTAATGTGCCGGTTCCTTTGAGCATTGCCACCCCTATCCCAGTTGGAGCAGTGTTCCCGCCCCCGGGTGCGAGTGTTACTACTGTGGGCTTTGGTGCTACAGAAACAGGTAACGTCACGCTTGATCAGTATTCTCGCCAGTGGTCGTGGTCGCCAAATGCGCCGGGATTTCTTTGTCCAGGTGATTCCGGTGGTCCGCTTTTGTATAACCAGACCGTAGTCGGGGTAGCATCGGGTGGTGATAATACTAGGATTCTTGATCCCGGGGCTGGTTATTATTGCAAACTTCTCGGAAATAATATTCCTGATATATATGCTAGACCGATAGAGGTACTTAAGGGTATAACTCCAGGGGTTCCAGTTGTAGGCAGTCCTCAAGCACTAATTAGCAATGGGAAACTTTATTTAGCGGTAACAGTAGATAATGTAAACCTTGCTTTAGATAAAATTTCAGCCGAGTTATATACCACAAGTGTCGCCACTACGCCTATTGCTACCGTTGATCAAGCTGACATGCAAGTATACCGGACAAAATTTGTTATTCCAATTCCTGAAAGTATTTCCCAGGCTTACAGTACGCTATATTTAGTTATTCGGGCTGTCAATGCAAATCAACGGTCGTCGCGCATCCCTATTTCACTAACTTCTCCCAAAACTGTACAACCTTTTACCATCGGCCTTTTCCCATTCGCGGGTACTATGAGTTGTGAAGATTCGACCTATGGTGGCTTGCCGGGCATGAAGGCACTCTCTTGCACTGATATCGGCGACGGTTCGAATCATAGCTGCTCCCGCTCAAGCCTTACGAGCTGTCTGGCTGCGGAAGGACCAAATAACCAGGGCAGTCCTGGCTGTCGGATTTCCTGTGTGCCCGGGGAACAGTTAAGTGGCCTGCCGCCGGTCCGTGTCAGTCTCTCGGGTCCTACCTCAGCTACTTTGAGCAGCTGCGTACCCTTTAAGGTAAGCATTCTTGATGCAAATGATTCTGTTACCGGAGTAACTGCACAGACTAGTGTCAAGGTTACGGGTCAGTCAGTGGCTACCACAACTCCAGCGAAGTTCTTCACGAATAGTACTTGTACAACGGCACTCACGAATCTTCTCTTTGTGCCGCAAATAAACGGTACCGCTTCGTTTTGGCTCAAACATCCAATTATTGATTCACTTAGTTTTTCTGTCTCCTTTGTCTCTGGCCCAATACTACCCTCAAATACTCTAGCTATCACAGTTGATCCGCCGATTATGAGATTTGTCGGACCGAGCGCAGTCCGCGAAGGACTCTGCGTTGACTTTCAGGTGGAAACAGTTGACCAGAGTAGTGTAGCCTATAAAGTTACGACTGCGATCCCGCTCGATATTGCCGCCGGCCAACCTTTTTCATTGGGCTCGAGTACCTGCACCAATACCTCTTGTCTCGCAGATCCGACAAATCTTAATACCACCTTACTTTCTACCGCCGGACTCTTTAGCGATAGCGCGTGCACCGCCCTCAAGAATTCCGTAACTATTGCTGCTGGTGCGACGCGATCGCCCTCCTTCTACTTTAAGGGGGTAGTCAGTCAATATCCCTATAGCTTCGTTGCTTTTCCTCATCCGGGAGCGACGCCGCTCGTACCGAATACCTTCACGCAGAAAGACTTTGCGCTTACCGTAAACCGTCCTATTTTAAGTTTTGCCTCTAGCCCCACTCTTTTCACGCTCGGCAAATGCGCGCCGCTCCAGATTGCCCGCGTGGATCCGAACGGCAGCGGCAAGCCGTTTCCCTCGAACACACTCGTAAGCTTAGCGGTGAACAGCAGTCCAGCCCCGATGTCCTTCTATGGTACGAGCGCCTGTACGACGCCGATTTCTTCGGTAACCATTGCAGGGGTCGGGAATACTGCCACGCTCTACATCAAAAATACGGGCACCACAGCACATACGGTTAGTATTACCGCTGCGGCCCCCGGTTTTGAAACCAATTCTATGACGAAGCTTGACTTTGTGCTGCCCCATCTCGTATTTTCCCCGTTGCCCGCCTCGCTTAGTGTTGGCAAATGCAGCACTGGCTTGACGATCCAAGTCAAAGATTCAAATGGCTCAGCTTTTGCGCCAAATGCTGCGAAACCCACGACGCTTCGCGTGAGCGCTGGCATGGGCAGTGCTACCTCGACCGCCTACAGCAACAGCACTTGCATAACTGCTGTCGCAACTACGACTATTGCCGCGAACGGCACAAGTGGGCCCGCTCTCTATTTCAAACCAACTGCGATCACGACTACCTCGACCCCATTCACGCTTAAGGTAGAAGGAGATGGACTCCTGCCGGCGCTCTATAACGTGACGGTGAAGTAGTCATGAGACTTGCGATGACGGCTATAAATCCGGTAAGCTAAGGGACGGAGTTTTTGGGCCTATAGTAAATCGGTATTACGCCTCCATGGCATGGAGGAGGGCGGGGTTCGATTCCCCGTAGGTCCACCAATAAAAGGTATAATGAACGAAAAGGTCGAAAATAGTCCAAAGACAGTTTTCAACTTTTATGGATATTCAGATTAATTATCTTTCAGTCATTGTAGCAGCCATTGTCGGCTTTGTGATTGGTTGGCTCTGGTACGGTCCGCTCTTTGGCAAAACTTGGGCGGGGCTTATGGGCTGGTCCGGGGAACAGATGAAAGCCAAGATGGCTGAGAGCATGACTCAGACCATGGTTGTTGCCTTCGTGGGACAGCTCGTAATGGCCTATGTGCTCGCTCACTTTGTAGTAGTTTGGAATGTAACAGAGTACGCCGGTGCCTTTCAGCTCGCCTTCTGGAGCTGGCTCGGTTTGGTTGCTCCTGTGCTCTTAGGGCAGATTCTTTGGGAGAGTAAGCCGACGAAGCTCTATCTCATCAACGTCTTTCATTATCTCGTAGTCATCTACGCGATGGTGTTAGTGCTTGGATATTGGAAGTAAGTAGATTGACTCACAAACAAAAATCCCCGCCTAGGCGGGGATTTTTGTTATTTGCCCATAACCTCTCCCGCTTCTTCTCCTAGGGATTTCAGTTCTTCGGCAATTTCTCTCTGTCGCTGCTCGATTTTCCTTTGATCATCTGCGGTCGCACCTGCCTTTTGATTTCCTATCTTTCCTCTTTCTGTCTTAAGCTCTTCGATGCGTGCTGCTTTTTTATTTGTTTCGGCCATTGCGCTTGCTTTTAAGACCTCATCTTCGCTGGGATCATTCCAACCTGGTTTTGGGTCGCCCATATCTTAGATATTGTGTTTACTATCAAATCCGACCTTTTTAAGAATATCTTAACTATACCGAATCATTATATTTTGTAAATTGACACGTAAAGCAAATTACTATGAATAAGGGTGTTGTGGACCTACTGGAACGGGGAATCTCATGAGGATTTTCTTCGCTTCGCTCAAGAAGTATTCCCGCCTCGCCTGGAAAAGATATAGGCTAGCGTTCCTCCAAGCTTTCGGAACTTGCGGCGACCGAAGGAAGTCCCGCGGGAGACTCCCGAAAACACGAATTCCGCCAAGGGGCGGGCTGGTGTTTTCTGGTCGGTGGACCTACGGGGAATCGCCTACAAGTTTTGTCTCGCCAGTCGCTCGGCAAACTCGCAGGCCGCCCCTCGCGATCCCGCAAGCTTGCGGGATATCGCTACGGTCTTCGATTCCCCACCGCACGCCAAGCAGTTGGCGTGCTTAGCTCTACCTCGCTTTGCTCGGTGGACCTACGGGGAATCGAACCCCGATCTCCCGGATGCAAACCGGGTGCTCTACCACTAAGCTATAGGCCCAAATACAACTAGTCGCACCTGAGGATTATAGCGGTAAATGAGCCTATATTTCAATCTAAAAGTTAGTAAAATAAGGCCAAAACCCTGTACTTGCATTTTCCTATATTTATGCTATAATTCACCCCAGAAGTCTTGAGATTAGCCAGGGCAAAAAACCCTGAAGGAGGAATATCAGCAATGAGGAAAACAGTCGTGGGCGTAGTGCTCGCGGTCGTCGTGCTTCTCGTGTCGCTCGGAGATGCCGAAGCCTGGAGTGGTGGCCGGCATGGGCACGGAGGTTTCCGCGGATGGAACGGTCCCAACGTCGTTCTTGGCGTGGCGCCCTTCTTCCCGTTCTACTCCTATCCGCCCGTCCCGCCGTGCTGGCCCTACGTCTGCGAGCGACCCACGACGATGCCCATCGTCGTCATGCCGCCCCAGCCGGCTGTGCAGAAGGAGCCCGTGTGGTACTACTGCCGCATCCTGAACGAGTACTACCCGCAGCGGTCGTGGTGTCCTGAGGCATGGGAAGAGGTCCCTATGAAACCCTCCGGTCGGAGCGTGCGGATGAAAACCTCGCCGTCGCCAGCGCATACCGCGCAGATGTCATCTCCGCCGCCAGCTCATATGAAGTGGGAGCAGTACTGCGAGGCTGGCGGCAAGATCATCGAACCCATGCCCGACAACTGCGCAGCGTGGAAATGGAAGCCGAAATGGGAAAGACCGCTGCCGCCCCCGCCTCCCATCCGCTGATGCTCTTCTCTCCGGCTCGCAGATCGCGAGCCCCGACGCCCATGGCTTTCTGCCCTGGGCGTCCTCTATTTTATATTAAGAAAATCTATATCAGTTGAAGTTGTATAGCCTTCCACTATACTTGAGGCAGTTCGCGTCGGTCGATCTTCGAAAAAACAGGGGGAACATCATGGCACAAGGCAGGCACAGTGTTTTCATCTTCGGCGGCGGTGCGCGGGAGCATGCGGCGGCCTGGAAGTTCGATGAGTCGCCTCACGTCGGCCAGATTTACTATGCCGGGCCTAGGAATCCCGGCATGGACAAGCTGGCCACGTATGTGGGCATTGGCGTGACGGAAGAAACGGAACTCGCCAACTTCGCCCAGGCGAAATCCGTCGATCTCGCCTGGGTGGGGCCGGAGCAGGCTCTCGTGAGCGGAGTGGTAGATATGTTTCGGGTCCGCGGCCGAGCCATCTTTGGTCCTACGAGCGGGGCAGCGGGTATCGAGGGGTCGAAGGCCTTCGCGAAGCTCCTGATGGAACGAGCGCGTATTCCCACGGCACCGTTCGAGATCTGTCATACTGCAGCTCTGGCGCGCAGCTATGTGCGACGCCACGGCGTGCCCATCGTCGTGAAGGCGGATGGGCTTGCCGGTGGCAAGGGTGTTTCGGTGTGCCGGACAGAGGCGCAGGCGGAAGAGGCCATCGTCCGGAACATGATTCAAAGAGTGAATGGAATAGCGGGAGAAGTTCTCGTCATGGAGGATCTTCTCCAGGGGGAGGAGCTCTCGATTCACGTGCTCGCTGATCGCAACGGTCACGTCACCTTGTCGTCGGCGCAGGATCACAAGCCGGTGGGCGAGGGCGATACGGGTCCGATGACGAGCGGCATGGGCGCAATCACTCCCGTACCGTGGGTCACGGACGAGATGATGGCCACGATCGAAAACCAGATCGTCACGCCGCTCCTCTCGGCCCTCAAAACAAGAGAACTTCCGTTCGAGGGCTGCATGTTTCCCGGTCTCATGATGACCCCGGATGGTCCCCAGGTGCTTGAGGTAAACTGTCGCCCCGGCGATCCGGAGTGGCAGGCGCACATGCGTCGTTCGAAGTCCGATATCTTTGAAGTATCGCTTGCCTGCGCGGAAGGCAGGCTGAGCAGCGTTTCGCTCAAGTGGGACCCACGCACTGCGGTCTCGCTTACCATCGCCTCGGGCGGCTATCCGGGGAAGGGGAAACCCGATATCCCGATCTACGGCGTGCACGAAGCAGAGCTGGTGCCAGGAGTCATGGTGTTTGTTGCGGGTGCCAAGTTCATCGACGGCCAGCTGGTGACCGGCGGCGGTCGCGAGCTCAGTGTGACCGCGCTTGGCGACACGCTGCAGGATGCTCTGAACCTTGTCTACAAGGCTACGGGGCGGATCAGCTTCGAGGGTATGTACTACCGTCACGATATCGGCCAGCGGGCGCTCGCTCGGATGCGAGCCAAGTAACATGGATGCGCGGGGCTCTGGTTGAGGAGGAAACCAGGGCCCCGTTTTGTTTTTAAAATTAATTCGACTATGCTTTGAATACTCTATGCGTGAAATTGAAGTGAAACTCCGGGTGAAAGATTTAACGGCGGTTGAGCAAAAACTGAAAGAAATCGGCTGTGTGCTTACTGAACCTATCAGGCAGGAGGATACGATTTACACAAAAGAAGGCAGCACGGACGAATTTGAAGCAGCGAAGCGCGGCCATGTGGCACTGCGCATCCGGCGCCAAGATGATGGTGCGATTTTTACACTAAAACAACAGCAAACGGGCGAGACGGATAACATCGAGTACGAAACCAAAGTTGGGGATCCCGAGGCAACGCATAATATTTTAAAACTCCTTGGCTACGCGCCGCAGGTGGAGGTAAAGAAAATGCGTCGCAAAGGGAAACTCCAGGGCTATGAAATCTGTTTAGATGAAGTCGAAAGTCTCGGTACCTTTGTGGAACTCGAAAAACTCACGAGCGAAGACGCCGACCCGGAAAAAGTTAAAGAGGAACTTTTACAAGTTCTTGAATCTTTGGGTTTGTCGCGTAATGATCTTATGACTCGTGGCTATGATACGCAGGTATATTTAACCCGCCGAGAAAAAGGGGTGCTATAATACTCTTATGGACTCAAAACTGCCTGGCACGCGCGATCCACTCTCAATCTACAATAAGCTAACCGCGCCAACGCACTATTACGGCGATCTTGTCCGCAAGCTCTTTTTGGCAGGTGCAATCATCATGCTTGCCGGGCTGCCCTTTTTTGCCGACCTCATCTCGACGCCGCTTATGGTTTCAATCTTCGCGATTGTGCTCATCGGCACTGCTGCGGGCTTCATGAACCCGAAACAGCTCTGGGTGGCAATATTAAATGCTTTGATCGCCGTGGGCGCGCTCGTCGTTTTCGAAATGTCCGCGGTAAGCGATTTTAAATTATATTCCATTGGGCACCCGCTCTTTTGGATCGATCAGGTGCTCGCCCTGCTCTTCCTGGTTGCGCTCTACTACGAAGTAAAAACGCTCCGGGGTATGCTGCTTAAGCAAGGGGACTGACCGTTGTTTTTCGCTATTTCCCTTGCTAATATAGATGCGCCAAAGGAGGCGTGGCAGAGTGGTCGAATGTACCGCACTTGAAATGCGGCAAACCCGAAAGGGTTTCGTAGGTTCGAATCCTACCGCCTCCGCAAAAACCAAAAGAGATGGTCCTTGTGATCATCTCTTTTGGTTTCATGTTGCGGAGATGCGGAGGACGCAAACTGCTTTGCGTCCGTAAGGATTCGAAGGGCGGAGCATGTCGAGATGAGTACATTGAGACGCGAGCCCAGTCCGAACCTAAAGAGAGTGACTGACGAGCTTTAAGGTGAGGAAGAATCCTACCGCCTCCGCTTACAAAATGGCCTCAATGTATGAAGCTTATTTTGATACCCAAATGGAGCAGTTAAAACTCCTGAATTGCTAT
>JBGOTK010000025.1:0-8606 GCA_041476445.1 Minisyncoccia bacterium
ACAGACTTCCGTAAGATACCAGTATCACAGCTCCGCTATGTCGAGCAGAGCCTCAACACGAGGCCGAGGAAACGGCTCGGCTGGAAGACACCCCTCGAGGTCTTCCATGTTGCACTTCAAGGTTGAATGCTGCTTATCAGTATTTGACAAATTAGCTCACATAGACTATAATATATCCTGACAGTAAATAGCCCTTTTTCGTTTAGTCGAATAATCGTTGCTGCCTCCTTACGTAAGTTGGTGGTTCGATGGTAGTAGTTGATGGTTTCCATATCCTTTTTTCTTTCTGTTTTATCAAATGGACACCTGAGGCTGCTAACCGTTCGACCCCCAACCCCTAACCAGTCCGACGTACGTCGGACCAAGGAGGTGGCCCATGGCCACGACCAGCCCGCTCCTTCAGCAGCGCCTCGTCGAGAAGTTCAACCGCGACATGCTCTACTCCCACGTCACGATCCACTTCAGGGATCTACGCGGCGAGGAGTATGTCCTGGAGGAAGTCAACACGGACGGACACCTCGTTCTCTATGGAAAGGACGCGGACGGCAATCCCGCCCACGCTTTCCTTGAGGACGTGTTCCGGATCGATGTGGATGATATCGTGTATGATGGGTTCACGCCTGTCAAACACGCTGTTGCCACCTGGCGTCGTGCAGCATGGGGCGATCTTCTCCGCTTCGGAGTGGAGTAGCTCGCACGGCAGGTTCCCAGAGAGCAACCTGAACCAAGGTTCTCTTCACAGGCACCGTGCAACTCGCGGTGCCTGTCTTACTAATTAGTTGCCAAAAGAGCAAATTTAGCGTATTTTAAAGTGTTTGCCATAAGACTCATCTCAAAGTTAGTTTTCGCCCAGGATCAGGATAAGGATAAAAATGTCCGAGATCGCGGAGCTATGAGGAGGCGTACCCGTAGGGTACATTGACGAAGAGCGACAAAGAGATTCGGGCATTTTTACCTTATCTATGCAATTACGAAATATCGCCATAATCGCGCACGTAGACCACGGAAAAACGACCCTTGTCGACGCGCTTTTGACGCAGTCGGTGAGTTTTAAACCTAAGTCCGGCGACGTCAAAGAACTCATGATGGACTCAAACGAGCTCGAACGCGAGCGGGGTATTACCATTTTTTCGAAAAACGCAGCGGTAATGTACAAGGAGATTAAGATTAATATTGTGGATACTCCCGGCCATGCCGACTTCGGTGGCGAAGTGGAGCGTATTATGCGCATGGTAGACGGCGTCTTGCTCCTCATCGATGCCAAAGAGGGCCCGATGCCACAGACCAAGTTCGTGCTGCGCAAGGCCATACAGGCCGGGCACAAGATCATGGTGGTAATAAGCAAGATTGATAAGCCCGGCGCGCGACCGGAGTGGGTGCTTAACGCTACCTTCGATCTCTTTTTTGAACTTGGCGCGAGCGAGGAGCAAATCGAATTTCCGGTGATTTACGCCTCGGCCCAGCAAGGGAAGGCAGGGAAGACCAAGCACCTCGAAGAAATGACCTCGATCGAGCCGGTATTTCAGGCGATCGTCGAGCACATCCCCGCACCGATTATTGAACCCGATAAACCGCTCCAGATGCTTACGGTAAATCTCGCCTACGATAACTATAAAGGTAAGCTCGCGGTCGGCCGCCTTTATGCAGGCACACTCAAGAAAAATATGACGATCGCGCATATTGATCGCGCGGGCGTCATGAAAAAAACGCAGTTAAGCGCGCTCATGGTTTTTGACGGTATGAACCGCGTTGACGTAGAGAGCGCCGAGGCGGGAGACATTGTGGCGGTGGGCGGCATTCCCGACATCACGATTGGCGAGACGATCGCGGACGCGGAAAACCCCGTCGCCTTGCCGGTTATCGAAATTGACGAACCGACGATCAAGATGACCTTCGGTGTAAACACCTCGCCCATGCGCGGCAAAGAAGGCAAGTATACTACCTCGCGGAATTTAGCTGAGCGGTTAGAGCACGAACTTGAAACCGACGTGGCGCTTGCCGTCACGCCCACCGGCACGACGGATCGCTGGGTAGTCGCCGGCCGCGGTGAACTCCACCTCGCAATTTTAATCGAGAAAATGCGGCGCGAAGGCTATGAACTCGAGGTTTCGAAGCCGCAGGTTATTTTCAAAGAAAATGAGGGCAAAAGACAAGAGCCTATGGAGCTTGTTTCGATCGAAGCGCCGGAGGAGTTTTCGGGCGTAGTTATCGAAATGCTCGGCAAGCGTCTCGGCGTGATGCGCGACATGAAAGTTGATCGGAAGACTGCTTTCTTGGATTTTGCCGTGCCCACGCGCGGACTTATCGGCATTCGCAATAAGTTTTTAACGGCTACCAAGGGGCTTGGCATCATGAACTCGCTTTATTTGGGCTACGAGCCGTATAAAGGCGATCTTTCGGCGCTGGGTCACGGTTCGATTGTCGCGACCGAGAGCGGGGTTTCGAATACCTACGGGCTTTTGACGGCTCAGGGCCGCGGCCAGCTTTTTATCGGTCCCGGCGTGCCGGTGTATGGTGGCATGGTGGTCGGGCAAAACGCCAAAGATCTTGACCAGCCGGTGCATGTGGCGCGCACTAAAGAACTCACCAATTTCCGTGCCAAGAATGAGGGCATTCAAGAAGTGCTCGAAACGCCGCTAGAGCTCTCGCTCGAAGATGCCCTCGATTATATCGGCGACGATGAACTCGTAGAGATTACGCCTACAAGCATTCGTATCCGCAAAATGTATCTGACGGACCAGGAGCGCAGAAAAGCGGTGAAAACAACAAGTGAATAACGCTAGCTGGTTATGCCGCGGGCGGCATAACCCACAAGAAGAATTCCGAGAACGTTAAAGAGAAAGGAGAGCAGGAGAAAATAGCGTGTTTTGAGCTTTGAGAAACCAAGCAAGGCGAGGCCAATCTCGTCTGGCAAGGGCGAGGCGAGGATTACTGCGCCCACGAAAGGCAAAAACCAACGGAAGGCCTTGCGGCCGAAAATCTTTTGCCAACGAATCATCTGATCATGCCCAAGAAGGTAATCGGCATCGCGGCGCACATGATCTTTGAAGAACCAGAAAAGCATATAGTCGCCGCACATGGCGCCTAGGCCGCCGATGAGCGCGAGCGGGAGTATGGCATTCGCTTGGGCAATTTCACCGAGGATTACTACCGCCGGCGCGACGGTAAAGATAGAGGTAAAAAAGATACCCGCCACAAAACTCAGAATATAGGAGTGGCTGCCGGTGAGCTCTCGGACGAGGGAGTAAAATGCGGTAAGCTCCGCTATCCAAACGGCAATAACGACGCTTACGAGCACCACCAGGAGATCCTGCACAATGAGGCGCCGGCCACTTTCCATACACTTATAATACCTTACGGCGCGAGTTTTTGGCCCAAAAAGGCGAGCACCATCGGCCAAGCGATCTCAGCCGAAGGTTTGTGATAGCTTGCACGCACGTCGCAGAAAAAACCATGGTCAGCGGCGCCAAATTCAGTAGTAACATGCTCCTTGCCGGCCGTGTCGAGTGCCGCAGGAATTTGTGACCACGTTTCGCGGGAAATATGGGTGTCTTTGCCGCCCCAAAAGAACAACATGGGGGCGTGAAGACTCGCCGCGCGGTGCAGATGATCCGGCACGATACCCCCGCCGTAAAAAGATACCGCTGCCTTGAGCGGCACAATTGAGTTCGCAATAAAAGAAACGCGGCCGCCCATGCAGAACCCTATAGAAACTATGCTACCTTTCATGCCTGCTGCGGTATCAAGATAGTCGAATGCCGCTTTGGCATCGGCCTCGAGTCCTTCGGGCGTGAGTGCCTGCATGTGCGGCTGCACCTTAGGATAGTCGGTGTAGCTGGCTTCAAATCCCGGCGCGGTGCGATGAAACAGCTCCGGTGCGATCGCCGTGTAGCCTTCGCGGGCAAAGCGATCGGCAATATCGCGGATATGAGCGTTCACGCCAAATGCCTCCTGAAAGACGATGATACCCGCCTTCGGTTGATCAGCGCTCGCGAGGTATGCATTCATGGATGTACCATCGCTCACGTGTAGGGTAACTTTAGTTCCCGGCATATTGTTTCTTAAAACAGTAGCTTCGACGGTTCATTACTACGAAGCATAGCAGAAATTAATTTCCGATTGAAGCAATGCGTTCCCGCGCACTTCCGGTATACTGAAGTTATCACCATACTTCTCGTGAAATCGCCCTATCGGGATTATGCGCTCATAGGAGGTGTATCATTTTTATTACTCATTAGTCTTACCGTTTCCGGTGTTGAACCAATGCTCTGGGTGGGGGCGATCCTTGGCTCCCTGCCTACATTGCTTAGTGCTTTAACTTCCCTCTACAAACGGAAGGTTACCATCGACACGTTTAATACCTTTGCCCTCACGGTTTCATTTGCGACCGGCGAGATTCGTTCCGCGGCATTCATCGTGCTCATGCTCGCCTTTGCGAGCTTGCTCGATTGGTATACCGAGTCGCGCACCCAGAACGCGGTGGGCGCGCTTCTGGCCCTGCGGCCCCATACCGCACTGCGTGCCAAAAACGATGATACCTACGAAGAAATTGCGGTGACCGCGATACGCCGAGGTGATGAACTGCTTGTTAAGGAAGGGGAGCTTATCCCGGCTGACGGCATACTCATCTTTGGCAATGTATCAGTAAATGAGGCCTCGGTTACGGGAGAATCCATACCGGTGCGGAAGGAAGTCGGCGACCAGCTGCTCGGCGGGACCATGTTGCAAACAGGGGTCGCAAAGATAAGAACAACCAGGGTGGGCGAAGATTCTACACTTGAGCGTATGGCCGCGCTCATTAAGAAGGCTGAAGAGAATAAATCGCGCTCGGAACGATTAGCGGATCGCTTTGCCGCGATTTTTTTACCCATTGTAATTTTAGCCGGCATCGTGACCTATGCCCTGACGCGCAACCTCACCATGACCGCCGCTTTATTTCTAGTCGCCTGCGCCGACGATATGGCGGTCGCGGTGCCGCTCGCGGTTGTGGCTGCGCTCGGCCGAGCGGCCAAACGCGGTGTAATCGTGAAAGGCGGCGAATGGCTCACCGAGCTCAGCCGCATTCAGACGCTCGTACTCGATAAAACCGGCACGCTCACCTACGGCGAATTTTCGCTGAGACACGCTGAGATTGAGCCAGACATTGATGAGCACACTTTTTGGCGGTCAATCGGCATTACCGAAAAGTTTTCAGAGCATCCCATTGGCCGGACGATTTTCAAAGAAGCGCTTAAAAAAGCGGCGCCGCTCCCTGATCCTGATGAAATAAAAATCTATAAAGGCGATGGCATCTGGGCGCGGACCGGGGAGATGGAAATTGTGCTGGGAGATGAGTCGATCTTTGACGAATTAGCGATTCCGCTTCAGCCAACGGCGCTTCAGAAACTCGCCGAGTTTCGTGAACGGTTTCCGGGCACTAGTGTTTTGGTGGCCATTAACAAGCGCTTTGCCGGGTTCGTGTCGGTGGCCGATGCGCCCCGGAGCGAGGCGGCGGCGAGCATGGCTGAGCTTCGGTCCCTCGGCATCGTGAACATAGTTATGTTCACGGGTGATAACGAGCGCATTGCCGGGAGAGTCGCACGGCAACTGGGCATCAGGTCTTACACCGCCTCCATGTCTCCGGAGGACAAACTGAGCGCGCTTGAGAAGCTTGCGCCAAAAGGGCCGCTTGCCATGGTAGGCGACGGCATTAACGACGCGCCTGCGCTCGCCCGGGCAAACGTTGGCATCGCCATGGGTTCCGGCGGTGCCGCTGTGGCGGTCGAAACGGCGAATATCGTGATACTCACTGACAACCTTAAACGCATTCCGGAGATGATTCGCCTAGGGCGCAGTATGGTTTCGGTAATCAATTGGGATATGGCAATCTGGGTTCTTTCGAATGCAGTCGGCTTCGCGCTTGTTTTGACGGGTGTGGCCGGACCCGCGCTCGCTGCTTTTTATAATTTCGCAACGGATTTTCTGCCGCTTATAAATTCGAGCCGCCTGTTCCGCAGCGGAGGGACGTAGCGTCTTCATAGTAGATAGCCTTCTGGGTTATGACTGTGATTCCATCGAAGGCGGGGGTAAAATATGGTCATGCAGGGAAGCATGGCGAGACGAGAAGCGGTTATCAATGGGGCGCTTATTTCCTACTATACTCTTGGCCCAACCGCGCCGAAAACTAATTTAATTTTTCTGCATGGCTGGCGGTCAGACAGCCTTATTTGGCGAAATGTTATCGCAAGGCTTGAACTGCCGGATACGAGTATTTTCGCCCTCGATCTGCCAGGTTTTGGCGGTTCGCCGCTGCCAAAAGAGCCGTATGATGTCACAGCCTATGCTCGCATCGTAGAGGAATTTATCCGGAAACTCGCTTTAGAGCACATCATATTGATCGGTCACTCGTTTGGCGGCCGCATAGGCATTAAACTCACCGCCCATTCTTCTTTCATTAAAAAACTCATACTTATCGACAGCGGGGGAGTTCGGGAGGGCCGGCGTATAAAACGCGTCGTTGAGCGAATAGCTAACATAGTGAAACCGCTCTTTACACTGCCACTGCTACGCATCCTAAAGCCACGCCTTTACGAAATGATTGGCGCAGGGGATTATGCAGCGACTCCGAAACTTAGAGAAACATTCGTGCGCGTCGTTCGTGAAGACTTGCGAGGCGATATGATGAAGATTAACGTGCCAACGGCTATACTATGGGGAGAAAAGGACAAGGAAACGCCTCTTAGCGCAGCCTATGAAATAAAGCGCTGCATCAAGAACGCGGAGCTCACCGTCTTGCTGGGCGCCGGCCACTTTCCTTTTGTAGACGAGCCGGAACAATTTACTGAGACGCTAACGCGAGCAATCTATGAATCTATTTAAAATAATCGAGTATCAGCTGTATCTCTTTCAGCTCGAGAACTATAACCTCGGCCGTTATGCGCGCCTGGCGGCTAAGACATTTTACACCTACAAGCCACAGCGGCAACAAATCGTCTGGACAGTAAAGTTAAAGCTCCTTGCTTCGCTCACGGTACTTATCGCCGGGCTGATTATTGATTTTGCTTTTTGGTTTTTCTTTATTCACCGTACCTTGACGCCGCTTGAAACAACACTTGCGCTAGCCGGAATACTTTTTCTTCTAGCCTATCTAAGCCCTCTACTGCTGGTAATGACGCAGGTTCTCATTTGGCCCCTTGAAATTCTTGTGAAGCGGCGCATCATCACCGCGGCAAGACGAAAATTAGCCGAGATGAAGAATCTCACGGTTATAGGTATTGCCGGCAGCTACGGCAAAACAACGGCCAAAGAAGTGATCGCCGGGATTCTCGCCGAGAAGTATCGCATTCTAAAAACCCCTGAAAATATAAATACTTCCCTAGGCATAGCCGAACTTATTAAGCGCGAGTTAGCGCCAAGCACCCAGGTGCTGATTGTCGAAATGGGAGAGCATACCAAAGGTGACATCCGGGCGATTTGTGAAATTGTCCGGCCGAACCTGGTGGTGCTCACCGGTATTAACGAAGCGCATCTCGAACGCATGGGCAGTATCAAAAACACGGTTGAGACGATTTTTGAGCTTGTCGAGTACAGCACCGGAGACATTGTCCTAAATGTCGATGATGCGCTCATCATGGAAAACTACCTTGCGCATGTAGGCACCCGACCCGTGCACTATTTCAGCGCCGACGGGCGAAAACCAGCTGATTATTCGGTTGAAAATATTGTTTTTAAAGAAGATGGTAACGGTTATACCTTCGATCTCTCCCGGTCGAATATCCGACTCGAAACTCTTACGACACGTTTATTGGGTGCATATATTCTCGGCACTATCGTAGCGGGAGTGATTGTAGGGACACTGCTCGGTGTTGACCACGAAGCTATTCGGCGTGGTGTGCAAAAAATGCGGCCGATTCACCACCGGCTTGAGCCCATCGTAAACCCAAACGGCACCATTGTTATCGACGATAGCTACAATGGCAATCCGCAGGGCGTTGCGCAAGCCATCTCCTTGCTTCAAAAATTTGCGAAGCGCCGGAAAGTGTACATAACTCCCGGGCTCGTCGAAATCGGGCCTAAAACAGAGGAGATACATTATGAGATCGGTAAAAACCTGGGTAAGGCCGCTGATCTTGTAATCCTCATAAAAAACAGTGTAACCGACTACATGTTAAAGGGGCTTAAGGCTGCGAACTTTCCGCTGGATAAGATAGTATTATTTAACAGTGCCGCAGAAGCACACATGAGCCTGCTCCAGATTATAAAAAACGGGGACGTGGTACTCTTTCAGAACGATTGGCCAGATAATTATTTA
Source organism: Minisyncoccia bacterium (assembly GCA_041476445.1). Lineage (GTDB taxonomy): Bacteria > Patescibacteriota > Minisyncoccia > UBA6257 > JACOXY01 > JBGOTK01. The sequence continues at coordinate 8,291 of JBGOTK010000025.1, forward strand.
TGATGTCTTCTTTATGCCAAGCCATACGCAATTTGCCATAAGCCACTGATCTATATGAACATAGGCGTATTTTTTGGCAGCCGCAGCCCCGAACATGATGTTTCAATCATCACCGGCGAATTAGTGATCTCAGAGCTAAAGAAGCTGGGACACACCGTCACGCCTGTTTATATTGATAAGCAGGGACATTGGCACGTGGGCAGCGAGCTGGGGCTGCTCGAAATTTTTAAAGAAGGGAAGTTTGTGGGCGACAAGTTTCGTAAAATTAATTTGGATCTTCAGGCGTCGAGCGGGAAGTTGGTGCTAAGGGGTAAGG
>JBGOTK010000026.1:0-8223 GCA_041476445.1 Minisyncoccia bacterium
CATTTTGTTGCACCAGCTTATGATAGCTTTTCAGAATGTTTCAAAGATATACAGCGAGCAGTCTTCAGCGCTCCACGACGTAGATTTCAAAATAGAGCCCAACGAGTTCGTTTCGATTGTCGGCAAGTCCGGCGCGGGTAAATCGACGGTCTTGAAGCTCTTAATTGCCGAAGAAAAACCGACCAAAGGCCGGGTCATTTTTGGTTCGTATGAGGTCAATAAGCTTCGTGCATCGATGCTCCCAAAACTTCGACGGCATATTGGTGTGGTGTTTCAAGATTTCCGCCTTTTGCCGCATCGCAGTGCCTACGAAAATGTTGCCTTTGCTCTTGAAGCTGCAGGCTATCCGCAAGCCGAGATTGACGAGCTGGTGCCGCAGGCGTTTCATATGGTGGGACTCTCGAATCGTATGAAGAATTTTCCCAACGAGCTCTCAGGCGGAGAAAAACAGCGCGTTGCGATCGCGCGGGCGATGATTCACCGGCCCGAAGTAATCGTAGCCGATGAGCCGACCGGCAACCTTGACCCTTTTAATAAATGGGAAATTATCAAACTACTCGCGAAGATCAATGAATTAGGCACCACTGTTATTCTTGCTACGCACGACCGGGAAATCATCAACAATCTCGGCCGCCGGGTAATCACGCTTGATAACGGGCGCATTATCCGCGACGAACAAAAAGGCAAATTCATCCTTGTCTAACAAAACCTGATGTATGTTCACTGTCTTTCTTAGAATCATTAAATACGGGTTTCAAAATTTCGGCCGAAACGGCCTCTTGTCGGCGGCGACGGTCGCGGTCATGGTAATTGCGCTAGTTTCGTTTTTATCGCTCAATTTATTCGGGCATATCACCGAGAGCGCGATTGCCGCTGTAAAAGATAAGATCGATATCAGCGTGTATTTCAAAACGTCTGCAGCTGAAGATGATATTCTTCGGGTAAAACGTTCGCTTGAAGGCCTGGCTGAAGTGAAGCAAGTAGAATACATCTCGCGCGATCAGGCGCTCGCGCAGTTCCAAGAAAATCATAAAAGCGACCAGACGATCAGTCAGGCTGTGAGCGAATTGGGCGAAAATCCGCTCTCCGCCTCCTTGAATATCAAGGCGTTCGATCCCAAACAATATGCTTCAATTTCTGATTATTTAAAAAATGATTCACTGACCGCGCTTGTCGATAAGGTTACCTATGCGGAAAATCAGACGGTCATCGATCGGCTGGCGCTCATCGTCGATACGGTCGAGCGCAGTGGGCTCGTGCTTTCCGTTGTCCTCGCCGTCGTGGCGGGACTTATCATCTACAATACGATTCGATTGGCCATTTATTCAAATCGCGAGGAGATTGGTATTATGCGTCTCGTCGGCGCCTCGAATGCCTTCATACGGGGCCCGTATCTTTTTACAGGCATGCTTTATGGCGTGATTGCCGCCGCGATAAGCATTATTTTACTTGCTCCCGCGGTATATTTTTTCTCCCCGTATCTCAATGTGTTTATTCCCGGCCTTGGTTTCCAGGAATATTTTATAACTAATCTTGGCACGCTTATTCTCTATCAGCTTGCGTTTGGCGTCGGCATCGGAGTCGTTTCGAGTTACTCAGCCATGCGCCGCTACCTCAAAATTTAGGCTTCGCCCTTGGCACCTGTCCGCATTCAAAAATATCTCGCAGAACAAGGCCTCGCCTCGCGCCGCGAGGCAGAGCGCCTGTTGGTGGCCGGAAAGATCAAAATCAATGGGCGGATAGTGCGCACACTTGGCACCGCCATTGAGCCCGGGAAGGATAGCGTTGAGATTATAGGTGCCGACGCTGAGAAAAAACGCAGCGCGCTTGTCTATAAGCCGCGCGGACTCATGTCCTCTGAAGAAGAGAGCAGGAAAACTGTGTTTGATCTTTCCCCAGAATTCGAGGGGCTTCATCCCGCAGGCCGGCTAGATAAAGAAAGCGAGGGGCTTATTATTCTCACGAACGACGGCACACTCGCACGGATTCTTACAGGGAGCGATCACCTGCTTCAAAAAGAATATGAAGTAGAAGTACGGGAACCCGTGAAGCCCTTTATGGTCCGCGCGTTCGAGAGAGGCATTGAACTCGAAGAGGGGAAGACATTGCCGACTGAGGCAGAAATTGTCGGTACGCGCAAGTTTCGCATCGTGCTACGTGAAGGTAAGAAACACCAAATTCGCCGGATGGCGGCAGTATTTCGACTCACCGTTACGCGGCTTATTCGCACCCGCATCGGACCGGTAAAGATTGGTAGTCTTCGGCCGGGTCAATTTCGCTTTCTCACCGAGAAAGAAATTTTGGATTTAAAAAAGACAGGCGAATAAATTTTCGGGGCCTACGCCCCATAGCGCGCGAGTGGGCAGGCGCCGTGATCATGCGGCCGCGCCGGACAGTAGTTCCGTCCGTATTCAATGAACAGGTAGGTGAGGATGAACCAGTCATATTTCCGCACAAGCGTCATAAGATCGCGTTCGATTTTGACCGGATCGTTGTGGTCGGTGAGGCCAAGCTGGCGGGCGATGCGCCGCACGTGCGTATCAACCGCGATACCCTCTACAACGCCATAGGCGTTGCCCAAGACGACATTAGCAGTTTTGCGGGCTACGCCGGGAATAGTAAGCATCTCCGCCATTGTTTTGGGCAGCTTGCCGTGAAACTTATGTTTAACCACCCTGGCTGCCGCTAAAATGTTTTTGGTCTTCGCGCGGTAAAAACCCGTTGAATATATGGCGTGTTCGAACGCTTTAGGATCGGCCCGTACGTACTCATCAAGCGTTCGATATTTTTTGAAAAGCCGCCGCGTGACCTTGTTTATCTGCTTGTCGGTGCATTGGGCGGACAGAATGACCGCGACGAGGAGTTCCCAGTTAGTGTGGTAGCGTAAAACGATCTTGGCATCCGGGAAGAGCTTTTTGAGCTTCCGGACTATTGCCGCAGCTTTTCTCTTGCGCGTGGCAAACTCGCTCCGGGTCTCTTGGCGTAGCATATCCCCCACAGTATAGAAGATTTCTATGGACGAAGCGATGTGCTAGAGAGTACTGGGTTCGTTTGATTGAGCAAAAGACAGCACGTTTTCCTCAGTAATTCTTGGCTGTTCCGTGGTTGCCAGCGGTTTGGCACTCCAAAAAGAAAGGGAGCCAACGCCCAGAAACATGCTCGAAACGAGATAGATTGCCGATGAGATAAAAGCCGTTTTCATACAGGTGTTCATTAAGGAATACGTACAGGAATGCAAAAAGTAACACTTTTCAACAAGTGGGCATGGAGGCGCGCGGGCGAAAAATCAGAGCGCGGCGACCAAAACTGTCACAAATGTCACTATGAGCGTTACGAGGAGGCCGAGGAGTAAGTTGGTCATGAGGCGGCTTGTGCGCGACTCGACTTCGCGGAGCGAGCGGCCGACCAGTACAAAACCAGCAGTTGATGACGAACCCGCTGCCTCATATCTTTTCATTACCGTGGCAAAACGAAGGCCGCGTTCCGGCTGCCAGGTGATGCGATCCTCGCCGTGCGCACTGGTATAGTCGTATACGCCTCCAGGGAGGGTTGGTACGGCGCTATGCAGTTCGACGGAAGAAGCAAGCGGGATACCCGCGTTATCGTAAATGATAAGGAAAGGCGAGAGGGTGACCGAGAGATCAAGCCGAGCGTCTTTGCCAACAATAGTTTGGGGCGGGATGCCTTCCTCAAGGCTCCGCACTACGTCTTCGGCAATCTGAATCTGGGGATCATTAGCGGAGCTGCGGAAGTTCTGCTGTACCGCGCCGTAGACCATAAGCGCCGCGCAGACGGCGAGTGCGGCCAGGGGCAGCCAGGTACGCAGGGCGCGGGGCAGGGCGTCTAAGGCTTGTTTCATCCTTTTCAGTATACCGGATTACTCAGCGCGAAGTAGCTGATTAGATGGTGATTTTAGGAACAGCATCAGATTTGCCGCGCACGAGAAAATACTCTCTTTTAGGGAAGCTGTCCGCGCTTTTCATGATGCGCTTAAAATCGTGGGCCTGTGATTTATGCTGTTCCATGGCGCGTACCTTTGTCTCCCACACGCTTCTGGTGTCAACCTCAAGGTCGATTTCCTCTTTTTTATATCCAGGCGGGAAATAGATAAAGTAATTGCTTCGCCGCCTTGCGCGCTCTTCTGGCAGACAGTAATAAAGCAGTATTTTTGTAAAGGGCAGACGATAAAATACATAACTCGTGATCATGGACATCGCGATGTGGTCGATGTGGCCCGAAACGCCGCGCGGTTCGAAGGTGAGCAGCATCTCGGGCTTCAGGGCTTTGACATGCCTCTCAACTTTTCGGGTGATAGCATGGTAGATGCTATTTGACAATTTGCCGTCTTCAAAGCCCAAGAAGAAGACTTTTTTTGTGCCCAAAATCTTAGAAGAGGCTCGAAGTTCATGGGCTCGCTTGCTTGCCAGTTTGCGGGCATCAGCTGAGGTACTGTCTTTGCCCGCCTGTCCTTTGGTAGCGCAGAGGAGGTAGACGTTATAGCGTTTGGCAAGCTTCGCAATCGTGCCGCCGGGGCCGAAGGCCTCGTCATCGGGATGGGCAAAAATACAGACTACACTTTTTTTCATGGGTGATTATTGACTATAATAACATGATTAGCCTTGTTCTCTTCGATGCCGTCTTGCGTATGCGCCCCAGAGAGCCGATAGGTTGTATATACTTACGTACGGCTTATATGCTTCCTTCATGAAAAAAATATTTCTATCAATTTCGCTTATTGCCGCCTCCGTGCTCTATGTTTTGTTTGGTAGTGAACGCTATGCGGCGCTAACTGCCGCTTCTGATACGCCGACTCCTTTGACCCCTCCAGAACATACGCCGCCGCCAGTTGGAACCTTCAAGGACGGCAGTTACACGGGCACGCTCGCGGACGCCTATTATGGAAATATTCAAGTGCGCGCCATCATTCAAAACGGAGCCCTTAACGACGTGGAGCTATTGGATTATCCGAGTCATTCGCGGACTTCAGAATACATTAACGGCCGGGCCTTACCCGAGCTGACTTCCGAAGCAATCGCGGCGCAGAACGCTAAAGTGGATATTGTCTCGGGAGCTACACAGACGAGCAAAGCATTTCGTGAATCACTTGCCGCCGCGCTCGCTCAGGCAAAATAGTACTATGAAACAAACACGCCTCATTATGGGGATGCCGATTACGGTTCAGGTAATCGATCCGCAGGTAACGGTGAATATGTTCGACGAAATATTTTCATATTTCGAGAGGGTTGACGCGACGTTCAGCCTCTATAAATCGACAAGCGAGCTCTCGCGCGCAAATGCAGGCCTCATATCGCCGCAGCAGTGGAGCAACGATCTTAGTACCGTTGTGCAGCTTGCGGAAGATACAAAGAAAGCCACATGCGGATACTTTGATCCGCGTACGCCACAGGGGACATATGACCCGACTGGTATTGTAAAGGGCTGGGCAATACTGAATGCGGCGATCATGCTTCGTGAACGAGGGTACAAAAATTTTTACGTGGATGCTGGCGGTGACATTGAAGTCTCCGGGGTAAATCAGTCGGGTGAGCCGTGGCGGGTCGGTATCCAGAACCCTTTTAGCCGTTCCGAGACTGTAAAAACGGTGCATCTTACCAAAGGAGGCATTGCGACTTCGGGCACCTATGCCCGGGGCAATCATATTTATGATCCTCTCGCGCCAGATCTTATATCTCAAAATCCGGTGGTGAGCCTTACGGTCATCGGGCCGAATGTATATGAAGCTGACCGGTTTACTACTGCCGCTTTTGCGATGGGTGAGGCAGGTATTTATTTCGTTGAACGCCTCAAGGGTTTTGAGGGTTACCAAATAGCCCGAAATGGCCGTGCGACGTTTACCAGCAATTTTAACGCCTACACCAGCCAAAGATGAATACTATCGATAATTTCTTAAATAGGATTACGATGTACCGCTTGGTACTCTACTACCTGATCATACTTTGGGCAGTCGCACTTATTTTTAGTTTCTTTGGCTCGCTACCCTTTAGCTCACTTGGGTTATTTTTCTCGACGTTTGTAATTTTGGTCATATGCTGGCTTACGAACCGGTTGTTTGCGCTCGTATTTGAAGCACACACCAATATCGAATCGTTCTATATTACCGCCTTCATCCTCGCACTTGTCATTCAGCCGCCCAGTGTTCAGCCATTCGAGTGGTCGGTATTGCCATTTCTTGTGTGGGTGCCGATTTGGGCCATGGCCTCAAAGTATATCTTCGCGCTCGGCGAGAAACACATTTTTAATCCCGCCGCCTTTGGTGTCATGCTCGGATCATTTACTCTGGGTCAGTCGGCAACATGGTGGATTGGCGGAAACATCGTTTTACTCTCATTCGTGGTCTTAGGAGGGCTGCTTATCATGCGCAAGCTTCAACGGGAAGATTTAGTCTTAAGTTTTTTTGCGGCCGCAGCGCTTTCGATTATTCTTACTAATATTTCAGGGGAAAATCCGGGTTACGCGCTTCAAAAAGCCGTACTGCACTCGCCCATATTCTTTTTTGCCTTCGTAATGCTCACCGAGCCATTGACTACGCCGCCAACAAGAATGTTACGGGTTCCCTACGGAATACTGGTCGGCTTATTATTCGCGCCGCTCGTCCATTTCGGCGCTTATTATTCGACGCCGGAGCTCAGCCTCCTCATTGGTAATCTATTTTCCTACGCGGTAAGCCCGAAGTGGAAACATATGTTATCGCTTGTTGAAAAAAGGGAAATTGGCGCCGATATCTATGAATTTATATTTGCTACAAAGCGAAAATTGCATTTCGCACCGGGCCAGTATCTCGAGTGGACGCTCGGCCACGCCCACTCGGACACTCGTGGCAATCGGCGCTACTTTACTGTGGCTTCCTCACCCACGGAGGATACGATTCGAACTGGCATAAAATTTTATCCTAATTCAAGTACGTATAAGGAGTCACTTAAGAAGCTTAATGTCGGGGATACAATTGCGGCTGCACAGCTCGCGGGCGACTTTACGATGCCGAAAGATAAGAATGAAAAATTAGTCTTTATTGCCGGCGGCATCGGCGTGACGCCTTTTCGGAGCATGATTAAATACCTACTTGACCGGAGTGAAATGCGGGACATCGTGCTATTTTATGCCGCAAAAACTCCGGCGGAACTTGCTTATGCCGATATATTCGAAGAGGCGAGAAGGAAAATAAACCTGAAGTCTATCTATGTGGTTGAACAAGAGGGAACATCAAAAGTCTCATTGGACCACGTCGGCCGCATTGATGCCGAACTCATTAAACGCGAGGTGCCTGACTATAAAGAGCGGATATTCTATATCTCAGGTCCGCGTTCGCTTATTACGGTGTTTGAAAAAGTACTTGGCAGTATGGGCGTGAGCGGACAACGAATCAAGACCGACTTTTTCCCGGGTTTCGCCTGAGGGCGAAATATAAAAAAGCAGGCGCACGGAGAGAGATTCCCTCGCGTGCGCCTTACCGTCTGCTCCGCCTACTTGCGGAGCTTCTTCCGCGCCTCCTGCACCTTGGGGTGCAAGACATGCGCGACGTCGTCCAGACCGAGACCGAAGACGGCCATGCCTCCAGCCGTCCCGAGCGGACCACTCGTGGTGCCGAGGCGATCCTCGGTCTCCTCGGCCGCCTCGAGCGTGTTTACGTGGTGAGCCGCCTGGATGTCCGAAGGGTTCGTGCTCCCAGTCCGGCGCAGCGCCTCGATGGCCTTCGCCGCGGCATCCTGACCATTGTCACGGTCATAGAGCCAGGGATCGAACTCGTCGTCGCCGAGGTTCACCTTCATGACGCGGCCCCGCAGGTAGTCGAAGTTGGTCGTCTGCTTGAGGATCTTCTCCGCCTGCTCCCGCGTCATCGGCTTGGGGTCGTAGTGCATGAAGCCCATGGCCATCGGCTTCGCCGCGTTGAAGAGGACCGCGAGCACATCCGCCTTGTTGAGACCCTTCAGCGAGATTGTCGCCATCTGTGTACCTCCAGTTTTGCGGCAGGATTTTGAAAATGGATCATGGCCGCCGCATGGCCAGAACCCAAGGATTTCTAGGCTGCATTATATACTAATAGATACTAATTGTCAATAGATGCGTCATGGTTCAATAGCTTGGAATACCCCATCCGGTATCTCACGCTATGTACATGCCATACTCAAACAATCCGCAGTTGCCTCGCGTGCGTATGGAGGCAGTTCTCTTGGTACGCTCCGGTTGGTCACAAGTACGGGTCGG
>JBGOTK010000027.1:0-8197 GCA_041476445.1 Minisyncoccia bacterium
GAGCTTGATCCTCAACGCGGGAAATTGCGCGGGCGAGCACATAGATAACAATGCCAAACGAGCCGAAGAGGGCGAGTTCTAAATATAGCTCTTGCATAGTGCTGGCTTATAATTCGAGGCGGTAAAATTTGCCAATGCGTACGTTTTCGCCGACTTTGGTGATCACATCACTCACCAACTCTTTTACGCTTTTTGAAGCATCTTTAATAAAAGGCTGGGCAAGCAACGCCTCCGTTGATTCAGGATCCATGGCCGCCACTTGCATGGCGAGATTTTTAGCGAGTTCTTTAAATGGCTCGGAGCGGGCCACAAAGTCAGTTTCCGAGCGAAGCTCGACAAGTGCGCCCACACGGTCATTGTGTACATAAGACTGCACGAGGCCGGCGCCTGTTTCACGATCAGCACGCTTGTCGGCTTTAGCGAGCCCCCGCTCGCTGATAAGTTTCGCGGCTTTTTCAAAATTGCCGCCGGTTTCTTCGAGGCATTTCTTGCATTCCATGATGCCCGCCCCGGTCATGGCTCTAAGTTTCTGAACGTCTTTGGCTGACATACGAATAGTGATTAGTGGTGAGTAGTTAGTGGTTAGTTTCGAAGCGCGATAATACAATCACCCTTAAATGAGCAGATTGCTCACCTTACGTCTTTAGGATTTCAGACTTCACTTCTTTTTTCTCTACTACCGCCGCGGCGCGTTCCGCTATGCCTGCCTCAATCGCTTTTTCAACCTCATTTAAAATCCAATGCACGCTGATGGCCGAAGAGTCATTGGCGGGGATGGGGTAGTTCGTGGGCGTCGGATCGGTATCCGTGGAAATGAGCCCGACTACGGGGATTTTCATGCGGTTGGCTTCGTGGACGGGCGTGAAGTGAATGCCCACGCCCACCACAAAGACGGCGTCGGGCAGCTTGGTCATATCCTCGATGCCGGAGAAGAATGTATGCAGCCTGGCGATTTCTTTGCCAAAACCTGACTGTTCCTTTTTTGTGTATTTACCAAGCGCGCCCGAGGCTTTATCAGCTTTCAATTTCTTGAAGTAGTCGACGCGTTTCGAAAGGGTAGTGAAGTTCGTAAGAATGCCGCCCAGCCAGCGGTTCACCACATACGGCTGTTTGAACTTTTTCGCGATGGCTTCAATTTGATGCTTGGCTGCCGGATGCGTGCCGACAAAAAGAATCTGGCCGTTTTTCTTAGCTACTTCTTTTAAGAAAGTGAGCGCTGTTTCAAGCGCAGCAGCTGTTTTTACCAGGTCGATAATTTCGATGTTGTTTCGCTGGGTAAAAATATACTGGCGCATCTTAGGATGCGTTTTCGCTCGGCCGCGGCCGTACCAAAGGCCAGCTTTAATCATTTCCAAAAGTGTTTCCTCACTGACGTTCGCCGGATTCTCAAAATCGGCGACCTCAAGATCGTCGCTCATCTCGCCATTGTCTTTGGCGAGCACCTTTTCATCGATAATAGTGTTTTCGGGCATGTATATTAGATAGGCTTAACTAGGCAAATATACGTTATTTAGGCCCTCTAGGTCAAGAGGAACCAGCCGAGAACTGCAATAATCACGCGGTAAACGCCAAAGCCGGTGAAATCGTGATGGGCAATGAACCGAAGCAGGAACCGAATGCCCAAGAGGGCGGCTAGGAACGAACTAATAAAACCGATCGCGAGAAGGTGAAATTCGCCCGGAGAAAAGGCGGGGGCGGATTTTAGAAGATCATAGCCGGCGGCGGCACACATGGTGGGGATAGCGAGCAGGAAGGAGAACTGCACCATAGTTCCGCGGTCGATCTTTAAAAACATGCCGCTCACGATTGTGGCGGCGGCGCGAGAGACGCCGGGGACAACGGCGAGGGACTGGGCGAGGCCGATTACGAGCGCATCGCGATAGGAAATCGTGCGCAGGTCGGTTTTGGTGAAGTTTTGGTTTTTGGCCCAGCGCTCGAAAAGTATTAGCCCTACGCCGCCCAAGAAAAGCATAATAAGAATGAGCGCGGTATTTTCAAGGAAAAATCCTTTAATGAGTTTGTAGAGCACAAAACCGATAAGCGCAGTAGGCAGGAAGGCGGTTATTACTTTTTTAACCGTCTCAAGATCGGTAAGGAGTCGCTTGGCGTAGAGCGCGACGACCGCCAGAATTGAGCCAAATTGGATAACGATCAGAAATGATTTCAAAAATTCAGTTTCCGGGAGTGCCAAGAGTTTTCCGGCTAGTACAATGTGCGCCGTTGAAGAAATGGGCAGGAATTCCGTGAAGCCTTCGATGATGCCGAGAAATAATGCGTGGAGAATGTTCATGTAGCCATTTTAGTATATAGAGAATATATAATTTCGTCATGAACGGATATACCTCCACACCGCATTTTAAATTTTCGCTGTGGAGGTATACCCTGTAAGAATCAGGTGTGCGGACCGTCACATAGTATGGCGCGAGAACAAGCCAAAGAGTCTATGGAGTCATTGTTTCTTGAGGCGTATAAAAATTATGCCGACGCTATTTTTCGGCATTGTTATTACCGCGTGTTCGATCGCGAACGTGCCAAAGAGTTAATGCATGAAGCCTATGAACGTACGTGGGGCGAGATCGTGGGCGGCGAAGACATCAAGAATATTCGCGCCTACCTCTACCGCGTAGCGAATAATCTCGTGATCGATGAGATACGAAAGCGGCGGCCGACCGAGGCGCTCCATGTACTTCAGGAAAAAGGACTCGAACCGGGCCATGATGATCGCGAAACGCTCGCGAGAAATATCGAAGGGAAAAAGATACTGGCACTACTGGAACAGCTTGAGCCGGAGTACCGCGAAGCGATCGTGATGCGCTATGTCGATGATCTTGGTCCCAAAGAAATCGCCGAGATTACCGGCGAGTCTGAAAGTGCTATTTCGGTGCGCATACACCGCGCTCTCGGGCACTTACGCAATCTCATAGAACCCCATGAATAAATTTGATGAATACATAAGCAGGCTAAAAGGCGAGGGACTCACCCGTGGGGAAAGAGCGCACATTGAGGCGGGGCTTAGGCTATTTATTGAAGCTAATCCGGCTCCGGTAAGAAATATTAGCCCGTTTCGTCATATACTTAGGCAAAGGTCATTTGCGAATTTATCATTTATACTACGTGCTATGGCGATTATTCTTATTCTTGTTTTGCTTGCGGGCGGCGGCGCATCGTATGCAGCCGAACAGTCCCTGCCGGGGGATGTCTTGTATCCGGTGAAAATCGAGGTGAATGAAAGAGTGCTCGCGGCAGTCGCGCTTTCGGCGGATGCCAAGGCCTCAACCGAGGCGGGGCTCGCGGAGCGAAGACTCAAAGAGGCGGAGCAGTTGGCAGCGGAGGCAAAATTAAATGCCGACGTTCGGGCGAACCTCGAGTCGAATTTCGAGGCACACTCGAACGAAGTCGAGAAAAATGTAAAGGAGCTTGATGATAATGATAAAAGCGAGGCGGCAGCTGAAGCGAGTTCGAACTTCGAGTCGATTTTGAGGGCGCATGCAGATATTCTGGCGCAGATAAATAGTAGCACCACGGTGGGCGAGATCCAGGCGCTGCTTCTAAAGGTACGAACCGAAACCGATGATACCGAGAAAGTTCGCATTCATGCCGAGGGCAGAATATCGGCGAATGGCAGCTCAACCGAAGCGGAGGCCAAGGGAAATGTGGAGAGCGCCACTAACAAGATCAGTGAAGTCACGAATTATATAAGTAAGGTAAAAGCAGAGCTCAGTGGTGAGGCGGCAGTCCGTGCCGCTGCCGACCTGAAGCTGGCTTCTGATACCTTGGTCGCGGCTAAAGCCAAACTCGACGCTAAGGCCTATGGCGAAGCCTTTGTGCTTGCCTCGAAAGCCAAGCGGATTGCCGTGCAGCTAGAGAGCACATTCGAGAGCGAATCGTTCCTGAAGCTTGACCTTGGAATATTCAAGAATGCGAGTTCAAGTCACGAAAGGGAAGGAGACGGGGCGTCTTCTTCGGAGGATCACTCAGCCTCAAGCTCTAAAGATCATGAAGGCGGCGATGATAAGAGTGGTAGTGTGGAGATAGATGGCCGCACGGGTGTGCAGGGCGGCGGGGGAGGTATTAAAGTAGAAGGCGAAGGTGGAGCCAAGATTGGTATCTAGCTTGTGCGCCCAAGCAATCAAAAAGCCCCACTGTGGGGCTTTTTGTTATGCCGCCTCGTCCTCAAAAGCTTTTCGAATCTCTTCAAATTCGTTTTCGATTTCTTTGAGGCGCTCCTTGCTCGCCCTTACGAGTTTGGCGCCCTCGCGAACTTTTTCGAGCGCGGCTTCGAGATCCACCTCTTCTTGCTCCTCAAACCAATCCACAATTGCCTCGAGCCGCTTCATCGATTCCGCGAAGTGATCTTTCTTTTCTTCTTTTTTCATGCGAGTTTTGTATAAATTTTAGCTTGGAAAAATTTATCTATAAAACTCAGCATCCCGCCAAAGGCGTGGATAGAGTTCTACAAGATTCAGTACCCTCAACGGTGACGGTAATATTATTATAGTAACGTATTCGATACTTCCGTTACTATGGTACCATCGCTTACCCGTATCGCAACTAGCTTCCCGGCCTTAGCCTGGTGCTTTTTACGCAGAATCTTCCCGTCTATTTTGGCGATACTCCAACCGAGGCCGAGCTGCCGCTCGGGATCGTGCGAGATAAGTGTGCGCTCTGAGGCGCGCACGAGATCGCGGGCGCTCACGGCTTTTCGCGCAAAGGCAGTGCGGAGCGATGCACCCCAATTCTTTAGCGCATTTTTTTGTTCTTTAAAAGCGAGCTCGATAATCCGCACATTTTCATGAAAGCGCCTTATGGGCTCGCGCGCCACTTCGAATATGTGGCCCGAACCGCGTTCAAGGTCGCCCTCAAGACGAAAAAGCATTTCTCGGCTTTCTTCCCGCACCCGTTCAAAGCCGCTTACGGTACGGTGCTCCAAAGTACGGAGATTAGCCAGGGCCTCTGCCCAGGGAGTGCTTAGGGCCTCGGCAGCAGCCGTGGGAGTCGAAACCATAATATCGGCGGCGAGCGAGACGAGAGGGACGTCGCGGTGGTGGCCGATCGCGGCAATAACGGGGCAGGGGAATTTTATAATTTCGCGTACCAATGTTTCATTATCAAATCCTTGGAGAGATTCAAACGAGCCCCCGCCGCGCATGATGACAAGCACGTCGAGCTTAACCCGGCGTATTCGCTTTATGGCCCGGAGCAGGGGAAAGACTGCTTCTTTGCCCTCTACACCCGAGTGGATAAAGGAAATAGCAAAACCGTGTTTGCCGATATTCATGAGGAAGTCGTGAATAACCTCGCCCTCGCGAGAGGTGATAACGCCAATGTGTTTTGGAAAAGTGGGCAGGGGCCGTTTACGCTCCTCGGCGAATACTCCCTCGGCTTCGAGTTTAGCCTTGAGTTCGCGGTAGGCTTTTTGAAGTTCCCCTTCGCCGAAGAGTTCCACCGTGCGCACGATAAACGAGAGCTCGCCGCGCGGCGCGTAGATATTCGGCGTACCGGAAACGATAATCTCAAGACCGTCTGTGAGCTCAATGCCTGAGATAGAGTAGTTCGAGCGCCAGATGGCACAGCGCAAGATGCCCTCGCCCGAGGCGTCTTTGAGCGAGAAGTAGACATGGCCAGAGGCGGCGTGTTTAACCTGGGTCGTTTCGCCTTTTACCCGACCGGAGAACTTTTTTAAGCCTTCGTTTAGTTCGTCGAGGTATTCAGAAACAGTGAAGGTCTGAAGTTTCATACTTACATCATAGTGAGCTTCCGCCCTTATTTCCATCGTTCCTTGACTATTGGCTATAAGAATTGTATTATCTATCCGGTTCTGGATGCGGCTTCTAATGCTGTTTCCATTCGACAATCTCACAAGGAGGCGAGAAATGGACATCAAGGATCTTGGCAACGGCGTGTACCTGTTTCTGGGCAAACTGCCTGAGTTTCCGGCGACCCTTTCGAAATTCAAGGCCAATAACTTAGGTCTTGTCGTGACGGCTTACGCTCCGCACTACCAGCGCGGAGGTTCGTCGCGCTTGGGCGAGCCCATGGGTCTCTTTCAGGCCGGGTACGTTGTGAACACAGAGGAGGTGGAGAGGTTTCGATAGAGACGACCAGTCATGTACGCAAAGCCGGGGGGATCTCTCTCCCCGGCTCGAACTTTTTATACTTTGAATTTAGTCGCTTTTTTTACTTGCAGTTTAACGCCGCCCTACACTGGGCTTTGGCGTCGCCCGAAAGCTGATCGCAGGCACTGCATTGGTAGCTGCTGCCCGATGAACTGGCCGAGGCACCAGCCTGCAGAGCGGCTGTGTCGGTAAAGTTTATGCCCGAGGGAAGGTTAAAGAGGCTCGGATCAGCGCTCCAGGACGAGCACTGGTAGTCCACTTGCTGATTGAGATCCACTTGATTTTGCGAACCATTAGTGCCGGCCGCAGCACTCGTATCCACCTTCATTTTGTAACCCATGTTCATACCCTCCATCCAGGTGTAGGTATTCGAGTCTTCGATGAGCATATGCGCGACATTCGTCTGACCGTTTACCGCGGTCGAAAAATCGCCGCGCATCTTGCCGGACGAAACATAGACCGTGCCCTGGCTCGAGACGCCGCCCGTTGCATAACTCACCGAGCATTTCTGGGAGCCGCCTTGGGCAAGGAGTGTTTTAAACGACTTCTGGCCTTGGCCGCCCCCCGTGGTCTCGCTGCCCGAGTTTGATATCCCACCCGTATTATTTGCTCCTTTATTCATCAAGAGATAGCCAATGATGATAACGATAATGATACCCACCACCACGCCGATAATTTTTTTGTTATTCATAATGTTATTTTTTAATGCTGATATATCTATTATACCCCACACCTAATGTTTAGACATTGGGTGTGGGGGTAGGGAAGCCAAGAATTACAACCGATTCCCTCTATTTCCGCATGCTTTTTAGAGTAAATACAATTATAAAAATGAGCACCGTAAGAAGCACTATGGCACCGCCGGCGGGAATATTTAAATAGAAGGAGCTTACGATACCTACAAATACGGAGAAGAGTGAAATAACTTCGGCGATGAGAACCGTCCGGAGAAAACTTTTTCTGAACTGTAGCGCGGTTACCACGGGAATAACGATAAGCGCGGCGATGAGCAGTGTGCCGACGATGGGGATGGCAAGTGAAACAGTGAGGGCGGCAAGGATGATGAGTATCGAATTAACCAAACGTGTTTTTACGCCTGCTACCTGCGCCCCCTCTTCGTCAAAAGTTATGAAAAGAAGTTCTTTGTAGAAGGCGACGATGGTCGCAAGCACGATCACGCCGAGCGTGATGATGAGGTAGACGTCCGATGCGCTTACGGTGACGATGCTGCCGAAGAGGTAGTTAAAGATGTCGACGCTAAAGCCGCGAGAAACAGAAACGAGGACGATAGCAAGCGCGAGAGAGCCGGAGAGAAAGATAGAGAGCGCCGAGTCGGCGTAGACGCGCTTCGAAAGCCTGAGGCGCTCGACAGCGACCGAAGAAATTACGGCGGCAACAATGCCAGTGATAAGAGGGTTTATGACGAGCAGTAAGCCAAGGGCCACGCCGGCGAGTGATACATGCGCGAGAGTGTCGGCGATCAAGGCATAGCGGCGCAGTACAAGAAAAGTGCCGATCACAGGAGCGATAAGGCCGATCAAGAGCCCTACTTCGATGCCGCGGACAATAAAGTCATAGTGGAAGAGGTTCATGAGGCGTGATGGGTGAATTTGCCAGTGTCTTCGGAGAACTCAGCATAATTTGCGTGGGCCTTAAAATCCTTAGCGAGTCCAAAGAAGGCGACGCTGCGATTGAGGCATAAAAGTTCGCTCGCTTCGCGCTCCACTACTTCGAGATCATGAGAAACGAGGACAAGGGTAAGATCCATCTCGCGATTTAGTTTTCGAAGGAGCGCATAGAGTTGTTCCTGAGTTTTAGCGTCAACACCGGCCGTTGGTTCGTCGAGTACAATGACCTCTGGTTCGCCGGCAAGGGCGCGGGCAATGAAAACGCGCTGCGTTTGGCCGCCTGAAAGGTCGCCGATAAGGCGTGTGCGATATTCTTCCATTTCCACGTGCTTAAGCGCTTCACTCACTTTTTTCCGATCAAGTTCATCGAGGAATTGAAACAGCCCTTTTCTATTGTATCGTCCCATACTTACCACCTCCTCTACGGTGAGGGGGAAGTTTGGATCGATTTGC
>JBGOTK010000028.1:0-8177 GCA_041476445.1 Minisyncoccia bacterium
AATTCGCACATTTTTTTCTTTAAGTTCTTTATACACTTGCTTCGCAACTTCCGACGAGTCGCCAATCTTAAAGCCAATATGATAGAGGCCCGGAGCAGGGCGTGATTTTACGGGCGGCTCGCCGCCCACTTCGATAAGCAAGAGTTCATGATGCGTGCGGCCGGAGGAGAAGAGGGCGGTGCCTCCTCCGCGCGCGATTTCTGCAAAGCCCAGCGTATCTCGATAGAAGTCCGCCGACCGCTTAAGGTTAGAGACGTAGAGCACCACATGGCCGAGTTCTTTTATCTGCATAGAAGTATTGTAGAATAATTAGGCACACGGTAAAGCACGCTACTATATATGAAATATCCTTCTCAGACAGCCGGTCTATTCCAGGCGGCAGGGCTCACAGTCTATGTGGCCGTATTTGCTTTTATGGCTCGGTGTTTTGTAGCTTGGTCTGCCGCGTATAATTTCGAACCAGAGCCGCCACTTGGTATCGTCATATTTCTCCTCGCCTTTATCATCTCAGCAACAATATGCGCCTCAATTATGTTTGGCTATCCCGCCTCACTTTTCTTCGCCAATAAGAAGAAAGAGGCGGTGCACGTTGTATTATGGTCCATAGGCTGGCTCAGCTTATTTCTTTCTATTCTCCTTGTCGTCGGCCTTTCATTATTTATGGCCTAAGCGAAAAATCTATGGACGAAGAAAAAACAACCACTGAAGAATTTAAAATCTCGGGCGATGATGTGGTGAAGAAAATTAAGGAACTCGTGAAGGAGGGGAACATCCGGAAAATAAGTATTAAGAATGAGGAGGGCAAAACTTTGATCGAAATTCCACTCACTTGGGGTGTGGTAGGTGCGGCGTTACTTCCTGTGTGGGCGGCGGTCGGCGCGATTGCGGCCCTCGTCACGAAGTGCACGATTGTGGTAGAGAAGAAAGCATAAAATTGACTAAATGCTACTTTTGTAGCATTATTCTTTTCACGCACCTCAACATACTTGTTTTTTGGGAAGGAGACAGAGCTTGCAAACGATACGCTACCGTCTCACGGTGGGTCTCTTGAGTGAGCAGCTTGCCTATGTGAGTCCAGAAGCCTTGGTGACGCTGGATATTCTCGACGAGACGTTGAGGATCTGGCTAAATTCGGAACGAAAATTCCTGATGATCCCCGAGGTCCCCCCTGTCACTATGTGGGATGAGCGAGGCGAGTGTGGTCTGCGAGCGGTGCTATCAGGGCGGCGCGACCGAATCAGGCGCAAAACCGTGGCGCAGCTCAAAAGAGACCTCGCCTTCGTGAAGCCGGAGGCGACTGTTGTCCCGCATCTCTCGAACCCGAAGCTATGCACATGGCTCGAGGGACAGAGACAGAGGCCATTCATGCCGGCTGTTCCAAGCCTCGGACTTCTCGAGTTTTCCGAGGAGAGGCGGCGGGTTTTTTCACTGGTGGCCATACCAGTGTCACTCAGCTTCCGATCACGAGCTACCTGAAAGCAAGCCTCTTGACCGATGAGGCGGATACGACTTCTCCTGCCCAAGCCTAAATAAGTTCTGCGCCCGCACCAAAGGGAGAGGTCTCGTACCATCTCAGTGCGGGCCTCTTTTTTTGTGCTTCTCATAACTTGATGGTAGGTTAGAAATAGTTTTTCACGATCCCAAACACAAGGAGAACGCCATGAGCATCATGAGTAGTCTTTATGAGAGCACATTCGTGATGGAGCACAACCCTAACTGCCCGCACGCTGTGCTATTGCGACTTGTAGGGAAGAGCAGCGGCGGAATTGATTTGCTTCCGCCCGATGTCACAAAAGATATACTGGGCTACGGCCGCACGTTCGAAGAGGCCGCAGAGGACGCTCTCAAAAAAAGCGACCGCCAAAGGTGCGGCAAAGAGCACCCGTACATCTGTGGTGCTCTCACCGATTTGCCGGAAGACATGAAGCTGCCGGTAAAGCGGCTCTACGAACAGCTCGCCGATGTCTGTGAACTGGCGCTCGGTCTGCGTGCCTTCGTGCCGCACGAACACTACGACCCGATCGAGCACGGCGACTTCACCCCGACGCAAGTCGATGAAGCCGAGCGCCATCAGTTGCGCACCATGACTTCGCTTCTCGTCGTGGTTGCTGTGATACCCACTTGGGGAGGCGGCATCGAAGTCGAAATGGCGAATCGGTACGGCGTTCCCGTCATCATCCTGAAGCCGAAGGAGAAGAGGATCTCGCGTCTTCTTCTCGGGAACGCCGCCATAAAGGCTGTCCACGAGTTTCGTGACTACCAGGAGGCGCCGGAAGTACTCCGCGCAGGTATCGAGCAGTATCTCGGACGGTAGTTTGGGCACAGCGTTTGGTAACCGCTCTGTTTCAGCTCGTTTCAAAAGCCCGTTCACTTGAACACTTCGGTGTTTAGATGGACGGGCTTTGCTATTTTTTGAATATGTTACCGCCAGCTTTTCGCAATGTCCCACTTCATGTGGACTGCCGCGCCGAGGGTCATAAGACAAATGACGGACTCTGCGAGCCAGCCGACGATGGGTATCAGGCCGAGGATGAAAGAAACAACCGTGCCCAGGAGAATAGTGAGCCAAGTAATTTCAAGATCTTTTGATTTTCCAATCCAGCGGTACAGGAAGCTGCCGAGAAGTACCGGCGTTGCGAGCCAGACAAAAATTAGGATCGCCGCAAAGCTGAGCAGACCCAGGATGCCAAGCGGTACGCCGACAACGGTTACGAGGAGAAATATTGAGGCGATCGGCATGAGAATTATCACCGCCGCGCCGCGGCCGAATTCAAGAAGCGGCTTCTCGTAGGCGTGTTTCACCATGTCCGAAAGGTAGCGCTTGAAGAAAAGTCCGAAGACCAGAGCGCCGGCGAGGAGCATGAGAAATTCGCCTAACTTAAAGAGAGAGAAAATACCCGCGGCAATGGCCTTGCCCGCTTGGGCTTTAGCCAGCCGCGGTTCGTAGTTTACTTTACCGCGCGTGACTGCCCCCGATTCGATAGTAGCCTGGTTGGCGCTCCGATAGGTAAGATCGCCCCCAATAACGGCTTTGCTGCCAAGAGTGAGTTTATCGCTGTCAATTTCAACATCGCCAACGATGGAACTGTTTAGGTATACGTCTTTGCCGCCGATTCTCACTTTGCCGCCTACGGGCGTATCAATGCGTATCGTGCCACCGCCCGCGAGCACATCCCCACTGATGTTGTTGCCCGAAAGGGTAATTGATCCACCGCCCGCGAGCACATCCCCGCCGACACTACCCTGGATAGTTATCGTGCCGCCGCCCGCGCGCACATCATCGCCAATATTTCCGAGAATCGTTATTGTGCCGCCGCCGACACCGAGGTCTTGCCCGATGTTGCTGTTTATGAGGATCGTTCCACCGCCGGCGTAAAGGTCACCACGGACATCAGCATTCACCGAGACTGTCCCGCCGGCCAGGTAAAGATCGTCCGTCGTTGTTACGCCTGCAGCTACCGTCACTTGATCCCCGCTTTGAAAGCCAGCTGCCGAAAGAAGAAGCGGCGTGCTTACGAGGAGTGCACTGCTCGCTATCGCCACTACCGCATAGAGAATACGTTCTCTTTTCATAATGCGCACCGCAGTTATTGGATCGACTTGGGGTTAGTATCCTTTATGGTAGCATTATTTTTGTTAAAGTTTTAGTAACACCATTGCCGGCGCATCTTTAGGAATGGCGAAGCGCTGCATCAGCACCTAATCTGTTTGGAGGGGGAGCTGACAAGGGTCTATTTGACTAAGTTGTCGGCTCTTTGTATAAAAAAAGTAGCGCCACAGCTCGTCTGACCTCGAAGGAGAAAAGCCATGCTGCAGCCGTTCACGTTCTGCGATGTTCTACGAGAGTTCAAGGAACTTGTTGACCTTCACCCCGAGGTTTCGGGCAGTCACACCTTGACCAATCTCCACGAAGTGCTCTTCTCCTTTGCCTGGGAGAAGAGATCTCAGCAACCGGAAAAGTGCAAGAATGTGCTCGCAACAGCGCCGCTCACGACAGACGAGTTTCGAGCCTACACGCAAGTCTGTCACGAGCTTGCTCAGGTCTAGGGCGGACCCGGTGTTTCTCGCTCTTCCATGTCCCCGCCCGCTCTGTGCATTGGCACCAGCGGGCCCCTCTTTTTTATTCGAGCCGCAGTCTGTTGCTGTGCAGTTAAAAAAGTTGTCTGATGTCTGTCTCGGAGCGATAATGATACGAATATGAGCACTAAAACATGGATATGGATGGGGATTATCATTGGCTCGACGATTGGTAGTTTTGTGCCGGCGCTTTGGGGCGGTGACCCTCTCTCGGCTTCGTCCATACTTTTTAGCGGACTGGGGGGATTTGCCGGCATCTACTTCGGCTATAAGATGAGCAAGCTCTGAATATGCCTCTTTTGTACTCTGGATTAACAGCCTTTTTCTTGGGAGCCTTAAGCGCTCGCTTTCTTTTTATCGGCTCGTGGCTCAGTTTAATTCCTTGGGTGATTGCGGGTCTGCTCTGTGGCACGTGGGCGAGCAATAAAAAACAAGCGCTTAAAAATGGCGCCACTTATGGTTTCGTGCTGCCCGTTGCTTTTATGCTTACGGGGTATAATGGTGCATACTCGCTTCAAAAATTACTGCCGCTATTTATTCTCTCTTTGATTCTGGGCGTAATCGGTATTGGCTGCGGGCTAGTACTTGCCTGGATCGGTACGATTATTCGCAAAGGGTATAATAAAACTAATGTATAACGACGACCGACCGAGTCTCCTCACGATAATCGTAGATATCCTTTTTGGTTTCGCGATTGGCCTTGTTTACTTTTGGGGCGTGAAGGAGGCGCTTCACTATGGCACGGCGCTCGCGAATAAGTACATTGCTATGGCGCTGCCGCCGCAGGCCGCGGCCCTTAGCATCGGCTCCTATGTGCCCTATGTTGTGTTCGCGCCTCTCGCTGGCTTTGCGCTTCGCGATGTAGCTTCGGTGCGCAGTATCAAACATTTCATCGTTTTTATCGGCTGCCTAGCGATCGGTTTTGCGGCTGCGTTTTTTGTACAAGGGCAAGTGCACGCTTGGTTTGCGGCGAATGTAAAATAGCTGGGGGATCTCTGTCTTTGGCGTGACAAGTTGGATTCAAACAGACTGATTCTCTAAAACCTACACTGTGTTATGCTCAAAGCATATGGCCAACGTTACTTTTGGAGAGAGTCCGTTTGAGAAGTTTCTCTTCGGCAATACAAAAACGGCCGTGTTTTGGCTGCTCGCCCGGGTCTACGTCGGCTGGGTGTGGCTCGAGGCGGGTTTTGAAAAAGTGAACAGCGATGTCTGGTCGGGCAGCAAAGCGGGTACCGCGCTTACCGGTTTCATAAAAGGGGCGCTGGTAAAAACCTCCGGCGAACACCCGGACGTATCGGGCTGGTACGCCTGGTTTTTGGAACACGCAGTGCTGCCGCACGCTGCGCTTTGGAGCCACGTGGTTGCCAACGGCGAAGTATTAGTCGGCGTCGCGCTTATTTTGGGTGCCTTCGTCGGTATCGCCGCCTTTTTTGGCGCGTTCATGAATTTGAACTTTTTGCTCTCTGGTGCGGTAAGTGTAAACCCGGTACTCTTCACGCTCGCGATTGGGCTCATTCTTGCCTGGAAGGTAGCGGGCTACTATGGACTTGATTACCTCTTTTTGCCGTTTTTGGGTACTCCTTGGCGACCGGGTAATGTATTTAAAAATCAGTAAATTTTGCTTATTATAAAATTTGTGTTAAAAATGTTGTAGACTTCGAAGCTTTCAGCGTCCGGGAAGGAGAGGGACATTTCTATCCCTGACTGGAGGCCCCATGGGCGTCTGGCATACAAAATAGAGTATCCCGACCCTTCCCGGACTTTATCTCGCCCGCGGCATCTGCTGCGGGCGCTTCATTTTTATAGAGGGTTGCTACTCCTTCACATTTATTCATGGATATGTTGAAATCTATTTAGATCCAGGTGGTGGAGTCTGATCTTTAAAAAGAGGAGCTGGTATGAAGAAGACTGGGCTTGGCCTCGTCATCCTAGTCATCGTCCTAAACTGTCCGATAACGGCAGCCAGTAATTTGTCGGACCTACCCTCGGTGCTGCCGAATCTTGCCTTGTTTAAGAAGTTAGGCACGTGCCGCGCTCTAGATGCCCCAATCATTTTTTCGTTTTACAACCCCCGGGAGGACGGCGAAGATCGAAGCCCGGAACAGCTCATTCTCATCGATCTTTCTCCTCGAAACGTGATGTTCATGAAGTATGAACGGCGCACCCTGGGCGGGCATTGGCTGAAAAGCCGCTTTGTATTTGAGGGCTCGGCAGGCGCAACGTGGCGGTTCGTGGATGGGGTGGAGTTCCGGAGTCTCAAAGCAAAGTACGGGATAGTTGCCGACTATTTCGGCACGCAATCCAACCGCCTCAGCTGTAGTTATGTTTTCAGCGAAAACGATCTCATCGTTTTCCTGCCGCGGCCCCCTTTCGGGGCCGCTCTCATAAACAGGGTGTGTACGCTATACTTTTTATATGGCTAAACTCAAAGAAGGACTTAAGGCACCCGATTTCACGCTTAAAGATCAAGATGGCCAGACTCATTCGCTAAAAGGTTACCGCGGCAAGTGGGTGCTTTTATATTTTTATCCTAAGGATGATACGACGGGTTGCACCAAAGAAGCGTGCGGCATCCGGGACAATTTTCCTAATTTTAAAAAGCTTGATGCCGTTGTGCTCGGGGTGAGCGGCGATGGGGTTGTGAGCCACCGCAAGTTTGCCGACAAATATAAACTGCCTTTTACCCTACTCGCCGATCCGGAAAAGAGGGTGTTACATCTCTATGGTGTCTGGGGCAAGAAAAAATTCATGGGCCGCGAGTATATGGGCACATTTCGGCATTCGTTCCTTATTGATCCCGATGGCAAAATTTTTAAAATATACGAAAAAGTGAAGCCCGAAGAACACGCGGCAGAAGTATTAGCCGACTTAAAAGCACAAGATTAGTCCCCGTAATGCACGGGTCACTCTGGTAGGATTCAGGTATGGAACCAGACGTGAATTCTGAAGAGCTAAACGTCCAAGATGTCCCCGCTGTGCCCGAAGATGTATCTTTGCCGCCAACCCATGGAGAGCCCGCCGATCAGCCGGCGCCGATAGAGCCGCTAATAGCGACCAAAGCTGATCCACCAGCTCCACTGGCACCCGAGGTGCCAGCAAAGCCCGACCTATTGCCGCTGCCAAAACCGGTGTCGGTCGCGGAGTTTCGTGCCCGGGTTGTGGAGGGTAAGCGAAAAAAAATGGAACATAGGCTTGAGAGACTCATCACTTTTGCTCGCGAGAAAAAGACATTAAAGAATGACGATATACAGCTCTTACTGCGTGTTTCCGACCCGACGGCATCGCGTTATGCAAAAATACTTATTACTCGGGGCATTTTGCGTTCTGTGGGTAAGACCAAGGGACTTCATTATTTAGTGGTAGAATAAATGGATAACTATGAAAACCGTCATGGCGAAGAAAAGTAAAAAAGCGAAGCATGATTATCGGGTCGTTGAGGAATCAATGAAACAGAAGGCCCTGGAAATTAAACGGCGTCCCAAGCGGGCCTTTGATTTGGCTAAGCGTTTGGATCGCAAGGGACGGGAGAAATGAACCTATTTCACTACTATTTTCCACTCGCACTATGAGCAAAAATACGCACAATCAAGGAGTAAGGATGAAGGTGTACCCGAAGCGGTCCATCGAGGACGCAACGACGCAGAGTGTGCGTATTTTTGCCATCGCCCAAAGGGTTACCGGAAAAATCCCGGATTGCTTCGTTACACCTCCTCAACGTACCTTTCAGGTACGCAATCGTCGGCAAGTCTTGCACTCCTGGATTTTTCCAGGTAATGCGAGCTGGTAATAGTAGTGAAATAGGTTCAAATGGCTGTAGCCGACGAAGTAAAACCGGATGTTGAGAAACGCCGTCTGGCAGTCGTACGCGACGGCTTAAGCGGTTTTTTTGATTTCCTCGGCAAACAAGGGCTTATCGGACTCGGCGTCGGTTTTATGTTGGGCGGCTCGGTAGCCAAGACGGCGAGCGCGCTTATCGCCGATATCATTAATCCGATCATCAGCATTTTCTTTAGTATAAGTAATCTTAAGGATCTTGCCTTCACGGTGGGTAGCGTGAAGATTCAGTGGGGCGATTTTTTAAGCAACCTCATCGATCT
>JBGOTK010000029.1:0-8168 GCA_041476445.1 Minisyncoccia bacterium
CGAAGAAGGAGAGGGAGTACTTTTAATAAGTTTGGGGGTTTACCCTGAGCTTGTCGAAGGGAAGCGCCCAGCTCCTACTCAAATTCTTATAGAGTTGAATGGGGTGATGATATAGTCCGATTGGAAGAGGCAGGCGTGCGAGGTTCGACTCCTCGGCTCGGCACAAAATAAATTTTCCCAGGTTAACCTGGGAAAATTTATTTTGTGGACTCCATTGCTCGAATACTGGAAGTTTTCACCTCTTCGTATACATTCGGATCAATTTTAGTCGCAATCTTTTTCAATACTATACGGAAAAAAAACACCGCCGTAATAACGAGGGCTACGCCAAACTCTACGCGCCGCAAGCCCAGCTTGCCAAGTCCGTAATAGGTAGTCGCTACGAGGTAACCAATAGGGAATATGACTACCGTCCAAATGAGCGCCGAGACAAAGGCCGACTTCATGAATTTCCGTACAGATACGTTGCAGTAGCCGCACATAAAAAGAATCGGTAGGTTGAAGCCCATGATAAACTTTGACAGGGTGAGCGCCTCAAGGTGATTGCGTTCAAGGAGTCTTGAGATTTTTGTGTGGTAGGGCAAATGCGCCTCGATCCACTCACCCCAAGGATGTCGCTTCAGGCGTTTGCCCAATTGGTAAACGATATTGTCTCCGGTAAACACCCCCAGAAAGGTGGCTAAGACAAGCGGGGGCCAGCCCAGGTAGCCTTGGTAGGCCAAGAGGCTCCCAGCTATGGCCGTAAGATCGCCCCAGATATTGGCCGACAAAAAGACAAAAAAATAAGTCCCCAGCGTGTTTACTGAGGCAAAATAACCCATATAGAGCACCAAACTACCCATTGATATATTGTAGCAAACCTACTAAAATATGCTTTGCTAGGCCGCTTTTAGAGCTGTTTGGCAAGTAGGACTGATGGTGCCCATGGTGTAGTGGTAACACTAGAGTTTGTGGAGCTCTCGTCACCGGTTCGAATCCGGTTGGGCACCCACTTGAAACAAAATACCCCCTTGAGCTTTGGGGAGTGTTTTATTTTTTATGAGTTTTCATGGGATTTGAGCTAGAAGATAGCTTAATTAGTATAAATCCGCTGTTCCTGTATACTCCCCCTAGAAGTAGAGACCGGAGTCTTGAGAAGGAGTAGTGCCATGAATAGGCAGTCGGTCAAACCGTTGGTGTGGGGAGCGGTCATCGGGGCAGTGGTCATCATGATTCTGGGGTTCAGCTGGCTGGGCTGGGTGCTCGGCAGTACGGCCGAGCGGATGGCGACTGAACGAGCCAATACCGCGGTCACGACAGCGCTGGTTGGGGCATTGGTGCCTCAGTGCCTCGAGAACTACCAGCATGATCCACAGAGAGCCAAGCGGCTCGCCGAGCTCACCGCGCTTGCCTCCTATGACCAGAGCGACTTTCTGGTCAAGAAGACCGACTGGGCGAAGAGCTCTGGCGGCGAGCCCAGTCGCGCTGTGGTGGAGGGGTGCATCGAAGCACTCCTCAAGACAGCTTCGAAGTAACGCAATCGTCTTCAGCCCGCACGAAAGAGCCTTCACAGCTCACCGTGCGGGCCCTTTCTATTATTAGTAAGCGGAACGCGCACTTGTGTGGACTGCAGTATAATAAAAGTAAGTTTATGTATCTTCTTTTTGATATCGGCGGCACGCATATGCGGCTGGCTGTCGCGAACAACCTAAAACGGATTCAAAAAGAAAAAATAGTTCCGACCCCCAAAGATTTTCATGTTGGGATGAGGAGCTTCGAGAAGGCGAGTAGGGAACTAACGCAAGGGGGGCGAATTCAGGCGATCGCCGGCGGACTACCCGGTTCTTTTGATACTAGGAAAACGATGATAGTGCACGCTACAAATCTCAAGGGTTGGGAACAAAAACCTTTTACCAAGACACTGGGTCGTTTGTTTAAGGCTCCGGTCTATCTCGAAAACGATGCTGCGTTCGCGGGTCTCGGTGAAGCGGTCTTCGGCGCGGGTAAAAAGAAAAAAATTGTCGCCTATCTAACGGTGAGTACCGGCGTCGGCGGCGTAAAAATTGTAAACCAGACTATTGATGCCAATGCTTTTGGCTTTGAACCCACGTATCAGATTATCGATCAAGCAGGCAACCACCTTGGCTCATATATTTCAGGCAAGGCGATTGAAAAAAGATATCACAAACAAGCACAATTTCTGCCGGCGACAATAAGGAATAGTCTCGCGCGCTCTCTGGCAGTCGGGCTGAATAACATCATTGTTTTATGGTCGCCAGAAATTATTATTCTGGGTGGCCCGCTTATTCTTGGTAAAAATCCAATCCCGCTTCAGCGCGCCAAACAGGAATTGAAACGGGTGTATCAGGCTTTTGCTAAGGCGCCAGAAATTGTAACCGCTAAATTGGGCGATCAGCCAGGTCTTTATGGCGCTATGGCCTACCTACGCAGTCAAAAGAGGAGGGCGTGATTTTATCCATCAAATCTGCTAGAATCGCTGCATATGACGAAATTAACCGAACGCACGTGCGTGCATCATGAAGGCGGGGAACCGCTCCCGCATGTGGAGGTGAAGAAGCTTTCGGCAGAGGTACCTAACTGGAGCCTGAGCACCGCCGTCACCGAGACCTCGCGCCTGCACCGTGAGTTCAAGTTTAAAGATTTTCGTGATTCGATCGACTTTGTGAGAAAAGTGGCCGACATCGCTGAAGCCGAAGCGCATCACCCCGATATTTTTATTTTTTATAATGTAGTGCGGCTGGATCTCTGGACGCATTCAGTGAACGGCCTTTCGGAAAATGATTTTATCGTGGCAGCCAAGATCGATGCGTTGGTAGAGAAATAGCTTTTGCTTTTGGGGGTGTTTTCGGGCATGGGCCCGGCGTGGGGCTTATGATCCAGAAAATATTGAATTCACTGAAATCGCGAACTCCGAAACGTATTTTAGTAACCGGCGGCGGCACGGGTGTGTTTTCAGTGCTCTCGGGTCTTAAGGGATATGATGGCATAGAGCTTACTGCGATTGTGACTATGTCGGATGACGGGGGGTCTACGGGGATTTTGCGTGAAGAGTTCGGTATTCTGCCACCCGGGGATATACGCCGGGCACTGCTCGCGCTTTCTTATTCTGACAATCGAACACTCTCTGCTCTCCTCTCGTATCGATTTAAAGAGGGCACCGGACTTCGCGGCCATAATTTCGGCAATCTCATGCTTGCCGCGCTCGAGCGGATTACCGGCAGTTTTACTGGCGCCATTCGCGAAGCTGGAAAAATTCTGGCGGTCAAAGGGAATATTTTGCCGGTAACGCTTACGAAAACCAGGCTTATGGCAGAACTTGAAGACGGCACTATTGTAAAAGGCGAGACGAATATCGATATACCAAGCCACGACGGGCGGCTGCGCATCGAGCGGGTATGGCTTGAGCCACAGGCCAAGCTGAATCCGGAAGTTCGACAGGCGGTCCTTAATGCGGATGTCGTTGTCATTGGTCCCGGTGATCTCTACACAAGTATCATGCCGAACTTACTGGTGCGGGGCTTTAAAGAAGCGCTCCGGGTCTCGCGGGCAAAAAAGGTATACGTATCGAATATCATGACCAAATTCGGCGAGACGAATAATTTTCGCGCCGCCGATTTTATAAAAGTGATCTCCGGCGTGCTGGGCGCGGGTACGCTTGATTATGTTTTGGTAAACGAAGTACGGCCTCGACCGGCTCGGCTCAAGAAGTATGCCGAGGAGCACGCCATGTTTGTGGAGTATGACGA
This sequence comes from Minisyncoccia bacterium, assembly GCA_041476445.1. GTDB lineage: Bacteria > Patescibacteriota > Minisyncoccia > UBA6257 > JACOXY01 > JBGOTK01. The sequence goes on from JBGOTK010000029.1 coordinate 3,747, forward strand.
CCTCCCCAAACAGCCCACAATCATCCTCGGCGATTTTGTGAGAAGCAAGGGCTTTCTCCGTCATGATCCGGAAAAAGTTGCGCGGGCCATACTTTCTTTGCTATAACTAGAGCAACACATGTTGCTGTCACGCGACGCGATTCGGGAGCATCTCACGAAGGGGACGGTGATTATCGATCCCTTCGATGAGCGGGACTTGAAGACCACGAGCTATGACGTAACGCTCGGTGAACATTTTTGGCGCGAGGCGCATCCAGCGGGTCGCGCGACAGTACATAACTTGTATGACAGCGAATCGACCAAGAAAATCTGGTCAGGCCCTTTTCAGGCCGAAACGGCTAAGGATATAGAAGATCGGTTGGGGGTGAAACTCACGAATCTCCGCTCGGACAGCAAGGTAATTCTGCTCCAGCCGCAGGAAACGATTCTTGGCCACACGATCGAATTTATCGGCGGCAAGGATATCGTGGTCGCCAAAATGTACGCGCGTTCCTCGATGGGCCGCAATTTTATCGAAATCTGCAAGGACGCGGGCTGGGGCGATGTCGGTTATTTCAATCGCTGGACCATGGAGATAACGAACAACTCTCGCTACTATGCGATCCCGCTTGTGGTAGGTAGACGCATCGCGCAGATGGTATTTTACGAAGTGGCGCCGGTAAAAGGCGACTACGCGACGGAGGCGGGTAAGTACCAGGAATCGGCCGATCTTGAAGTCTTGAAGCGCACTTGGAATCCGCGCATGATGATTCCGCAGATGCAAAAGGACTGGGAGATTGCCGCCGGGAAATAGATTGTTTTCATGATTTAACTACGCACATATAAGAAGGGGAGCTTATCATTTATGTGTGTTTTTAATTGATCATGAAAGACAAAAAAATCGGGGAACTTATAAAAAAAGAGGTAAAAAGACAGGCGGAGACGATCGATCTCATTGCTTCCGAAAATATCGTCTCGAGCGAAGTGCTTGAGGCATTAGGGAGCGCGCTTACTAATAAGTATTCGGAGGGCTATCCGGGTAAGCGTTACTATCCGGGGAACGTTTACTACGACGAGATCGAAGAGATAGCGAAGGCACGGGCCTTGAGGCTCTTTAGGCTTAGCCCGAATGAGTGGCAGGTGAACGTGCAGCCCTATTCGGGCTCTCCAGCGAACATGGCGGTCTATACTGCCCTTGTAGAACCTGGAGAGACCATTATGGGCATGGCGCTCTCCTCCGGTGGGCACTTAACGCACGGCCATAAGGTTTCGGCCACGGGTAAGTTTTGGCGCTCAGTGCAGTATGTGGTGGATGAGAAGAGCGGTCTCGTGGATTTCGAAGCGCTTAAGAAGCTCGTCGAAACTGAAAAACCGAAAATACTCGTATCAGGCTTCACCGCCTATCCGCGTGAGGTGAACTTCAAACGCTTTGGCGAGATTGCGAAAGCCGCAGGCAGTTATCATTTGGTAGACATGTCGCACATCGCCGGACTCATCGCCGGGGGTATGCATCCGTCGCCTTTCCCGCATGCGGACGTCGTGATGACCACAACACACAAGACGCTTCGCGGTCCCCGTGGCGCCATGATTTTTTCGCGCAAAGAGATTTCGGAGAAGATCGATAAAGCTGTCTTTCCGGGACTCCAAGGCGGACCGCACAACAACGTGACGGCGGCGAAGGCGGTGGCTTTTTATGAGGCGTTACAGCCAACCTTTAAAAAATATGCGGCGCAGATAGTAAATAATGCCAAAGCTCTTGCCGGAGCGCTCATGAAAAATGGTCTAACGCTTGTTACGGGCGGTACAGATACGCATCTTATCCTTGCAGATATGCGGAGTGTGGGACTGGACGGCATGACGGCCGAGAAGATGCTTGAAGAGGTCGGCATCATAGCGAACCGCAACACCGTGCCGGGCGACCCATCGCCCTTTAAGCCTTCAGGAGTGCGTATCGGCACGCCCTCGGTTACAACACGCGGCATGAAGGAAAAAGAGATGAAAGTTATCGGTGATTTAATTCGCCAAACACTTAAAGATAAAAAAATGGCGGCAGTGAAAGTGAAAGTAAAGAAGCTGACCAAAAAATTTCCGACTCCATAATGCTTAGTATAATATTCGCATTCAGATTATACTATCCTATCTAGACGATCGTCTAGATAGGATAGTATAATACTTGTGGATAATGCATAAAGCTATGAAAGGTGATTTTACTTTTAAAACACTAGAAGTAGTTGCTGAAAGAGCAATTCAATTTGTTGATCTTGTAGATGTCTTATTTAATTCGGGCTATCGCCCATCTTATGGGAGCATGCAAGCAAAGCTTGGTAAAAAGTCTCGAGAACGTGCAGTTAAAAACGTAGAAAAAGAATCCAGGCAGCGTTATTATAACTTGCTCTATAAACTGAAACGTGATGGTCTGGTAAAGCAGGATAGTAGCAGGATGCTTCATATTACAGAGAATGGAAAAAAGTTTCTCGCGCGGCTTCGAGATAAACAGAAAAACTACCCTCCTATTACACAGTATCGTGCCGAACTATCTAATCGCTTCATTATCGTCGCGTTTGATATCCCCGAAGTCGAGAGAAGAAAGAGAAATTGGTTGCGCGAAGTTTTGAGAACCATTGGCCTTACCATGGCGCAAAAAAGTTTATGGATTGGTAAGGTCAAGCTTCCTAAAGAATTTATTGATGATCTTTACAGAATAAAACTGGTGGACTATGTTGAAATATTTGAAATTACCAAAACTGGGAGCTTAAAACACGTTCTTTAGTGTTTCTGTCTTCTTTTTTCATTTCACTATCCTATTCAAACGATCGTCTGAATAGGATAGTGAGGACAGGCATAGGTAAGAGACGGGAGGGGCAGGGGTTAGGATGCCTCCTAACCAGCCCGTAAATACTGCGATTTTTGATACATTGACACATTGGCATTATTAGTGCTATAATATAAGAAGCATTTAACGGTCAGTCCTCATTCCTTGCAGATGCAAGGTAAAAGGATCAGCCACAACCAACAAAAGGACGGTCAGCCATGGGAATGGTCAGCCGCGACCAAGCGCTCGAATCGGGTGCCAAGCTCCAAACCAACATCAACTGGGACGTGCTCGACTCGAAACACTTGCAGGAGACCTTTGGTGATCCGATCAGGTTGGGTCGGGAGGCAACGTTCTTCCTCGCGAACGGCGGGAGGATGCAGATCATCTTGACCACCGACGGGATTCAAATTCCCGAAGGCGGCCGCATCCACATCGTCGCCGTCCCGGTGAACGAGTCGCGTGACTGGAAGGAGTCCCTGAGCGCTGCTGGTCCCCACACTGGTCGTGACTGGGACATCTGGCGCATGGGCGATCAGTACCCGCCGACCGAAGGGCAGTCCGGCCTCGCGAAGATCATCCTCGTGAACTTCGGTCCGGGCAAGAACACGATAAGCGAGGCGAACATCGCCTGGGCCAAGTCGCAGAAACTCGTTCTCGCCTCGCCCCGCAAGGTCTTCGCGGTCGGCGAGTACTGCCCGAATCTCAATCGCGAGCTCGGCATGGACTCGATGGCCGTGGTCTCGCTCGAGCAGTGTTCCTTCGGGGGCGAGCAGCGCGTCGTGAGCGTCTGGTGGCGCGAGTCGGGGCGTGAGGCCGGCCGCCACTGGTTCGCGCTCGGGTGGAGCGGCCGCTGCTGGTTTGCCTTCGTCCGCGAGTCCGAGTAGGCTCTCGGATTCTCGGAACCCTTGAAATAAAGGGGCCCTTGGATCCTTCGTCTGCCAAAGCTCAAAAGCGGAGGCGGAGACAGTGAACGCCGCATGTGTGTATACCGTGCGGCGTCTTTAATTTTATTAAATCCGGTATGCTGTATGTGGATAGTAAACTAATATGCCTGCGGTTACGGCTTCAGGCGGTTGAACTCCGAATATGATAATGAGCCGGAGTTGCGACGGCTACGGCTTTCGCAAGAGCGCCTTTATCCATTCTAAAAATGAAGTTACTCGGTACTTGGCGCTGGAGGATTTCTATCCCAAATTCGATACAGCTCTGAGAGTATTCGAAGAGCGGTGATGCAGATGGTGTCAAGTACTTTCCTTCGAGGGCAAGCAGAACGTCGTAAACGTCTGGTGGAACAAGTCGAAGCGTAAGGCCGACCACCACTGGTTCGCGCACGAGTGGAACGACAACTACTGGTTTGCCTTCGTCCGCTATTCACTTCATTTCCCCGCCACTGGCGGGGTTTCTCGTTCAGCGTTCTTTATCCAGCCGCCTAACATTTTGCCTATATCGTTTAGTGGTTCCGCAAGAATAAGGTATTTCTTATTATCGAGAACTTTCATTTCCCAAGCAATTTGCAAAAAGAATTTAAGAAGATCAAGTTTGCTGCTGGCTTTCTGAAGCACTGCAAGTTTTTGCGATCGGGTAACTGTCCCGGCAGCAAATAAAAGCTCGATTGTATCTAAAAATAG
>JBGOTK010000030.1:0-7975 GCA_041476445.1 Minisyncoccia bacterium
GCCTTATAAACCTCTTCTTCGGTTTTGGCCGCCACTACACGCTTGTCTTTGAATAATCCGTACTCATTAAGCTTCATGCCTTTCTTGATGGCGATCTCCCTGAGTTTCACGTTGTGCTCCTTGGAACCGGTGAAATATAAGAGCGCGGCGCTATAGGACTCCTTGGGCAGCACGCGCAGATCGACATCAAGCCCGCTTTTGAGGCGCACGGCGGATTTTGTCTCCCCTTTTGCCACTACCGCCTCGACTCCGGGCAAAGACACAAAGTAATCCATAACCGCCTTCGGCTTTCTCGATACAGCAAGAAGATCAACGTCGCCGATCGTCTCGCGCCGCCTGCGGAAGGAACCAGCGACATCGAGCCGCTCAACGTCTTTAAGCTCCCTTAGCTTCTCGGCAAACGCAAGCACTGTGGGCTCGAAATAGCCGAGTACCCGCCGCAGGCCGCCTTTTTGAAGAAAGGCGATGCCCTGGAGAATTTTCTCTTCTGATTTCTCACCGAAACCCTCGAGCTTTCGAATCTTACCCTCTTGTGCCGCTCGTTCGAGATCCGCCAGATTCTTAACCTTTAATTTCTGGTACAGGGTTTTTACGTGTTTCGGCCCGACGCCCTGCACGCTCGAAAGCGCCGAGAGATCCACTGGTGTTTTCCTCTTAAGTTTTTCGTAGTAGTCTATTTTTCCTGTTTTAATAAGCTCTTCGATCTTCTCAGCGATCGCCACGCCCACACCCGGAATTTCTCGGATCGCCTTCACGCCGCCGCGCCCGTAGGTATCCGCCACTTCTTCGCCCTGCGCCGCAATAGTCTCCGCCGCCTTTTCATAGGCGCGCGGCTTAAAGGGGATATCTTCCATTTGGAGATACTCGCTAATCTCGAAAAGAATGCTCGCGACCTCTTTGTTTGTGACTCCGACGTGACCCATTACTCAATTCTGCCGTGGATATTATAAAAGGCAAATTCACCGTTTTCTATCTTGGCCTCAATAGCGTCATTCCGCACAATCTTCCGGGCGAGGATCAGTTCGGCAATCGGCCCACGCAATTTTTCGGAAATGACGTTGCGCAAGGGGCGAGCACCAAAGGTAATACTAAAACCGAGTTCGGCAATCTTTTGCACCACATCGTCGCCGTATTTGAAGGTAATATTCTGCGCCGTCACCAAGTCCTCTTCAAACTGTTTAAGCTGGAGCGCCGCAATTTTTTTGGTATCGTCCCGCCCCAGCGTTTTAAAGACAATAATTTGCGTGAATCGGTTCAAAAGTTCGGGTTTGAAAAAATCAATGAGGCTGTGTTTCAGCTCCTCGCTTATCTGGGCCACCGTTTTGCCCGCCTCTAGCGACTGCTTGATGAAGTCCGAGTGGGCATTCGAGGTGGCAATAATGATGGTATTGGTAAAATCTACCGTACGGCCAAGATTATCGGTGAGTCGCCCGTCGTCAAATACTTGAAGGAAGAGATTCAATATATCCGGGTGCGCTTTTTCAAACTCGTCGAGCAAAATAAGCGTATAAGGCCGTTCGAGCACTGCATCGGTCAAAGCTCCCGTCACTGTGCCGTCCGGCGAGCCGATAAAGCGGAAGAAACTTTGCTTGTCCTGATACTCGGACATATCAAATCGCACCATGAACTTCTCTGAGCCGAATTGAATTTGCGCCAAGATCTTTGAGAGCTTGGTTTTGCCGACGCCGGTTGGACCCACAAAGAGAAAAGAAGCGATGGGTCCACCCTTGCGGCTGAGTCCGCTCCGATATTCGCGGAGCTCCCGGGATACCGCTGTGACTGCTTCTTCTTGCCCGGCTAAGTCAGCATGGATGCGCGCTTCCATGTTTAAAAGCTCGCTCGCTTCAGACTCACCCGCTTCGTGGAGCGGCACATTCACCTTGCGTTCAGCAACCGAAACGATAATATCTCCCGTAAGCGCTTTATCTTTGCGGCGCACCACTTCCGCGAGACCCTCTTTTAAAAGATCGATGGCGCTGCCGGGCAGGGGTTTCGCGCGAAAATACTTGTGTGCGATGAGGACCGCCTGTTTCACGGCGCCAAGCGTAATCGTTACCCGGTATTCACGTTCATACGTAACCGTCATGTAGGTAAGTATCTTCATCGCGTCGCTATCGCTTATCTCCTGCACCCGAATCACCTCGAGTGCGGCCACGAGATCACTCTTCGGCTCTATATAGTGCTTATATTCGCGGGTCGAGGCGGCGGCGATTACCGGGAAAAAACCTTCCTTAATGGCAGGAATAAAAACATCGGACACGGAAAGCCCCTGCTCCCCCTCAGTTTTTACTAGATTATGCGCGTCGGGGATGTACAGTATCACGTTACCCGCCGCCACGATCTCTTTCACAATTCGCTGCACTCGAGACTCCAATTCGCCCCGCGATGTAGTGCCCGAAACTAAACTGCTGATTGAGAGCGAAACAAGCCGCTTGTCATAGAGCGGTTGCGGCACTAAGTCTTTTATGATGGCGTATGCCAGATGACTGATAATCGCCTCCTTGCCCGTGCCCGGCTCAGCCAAAAGGATCGCGGACGGATTCCCGGGGCGCGAGAGCACGTCCAAGAGCCGGTTGTATTCTTCTTCGTGACCGACCAAAAAGCCGGCAAGGCCACTCCGGGCGAGATCAGTAATGTCGTCAGAGATCTTATCGAGGAACGGCGTGGGGCGCGCGGTCCAGGCGCGGTTCATCACCCGATGGCGCAACCGATAGGGGTAGGCACCCCCTGCCTCGCGAGAGCGAAAAATACTTAGGGGATTTTTATAGGCCACCCGGCTCGCGAGCGCCGCTGTCTCAAGTTCACTCCGCGTAATCGCCGCGAGTGCCAAAACTTTTTCAAGCCGCTGGTCCCCTACGCTTGCCAGCGCGGTAAAGAGATCAATGGGCTGCACTTCTTTAGCTCGTTCTTCAACAGCAACTCTGAACGCCGCGAATACCAACTTTGCAACCAGGGCGAGTATCGCCTCTGGATCAGCAAGCGGATTTACGGAAAATTCGCGGTCGGCATGCAGGATTAGATTTTTTTTCTGCACTTCCATGCGCGTTAGTACAGCCTCGACTTCCGTGCGCTCCACAAGCCGCTCGACGAGATAGAGACGGAAGTCGCCTCGGCCCAAACGACTCTTATCGAGCGCGGTTTCGAGCGCGGCAAAGCCTTTGGGCGAAAGCGTTCGCGCTAGATTTACCCGGCCGTTGCGCGGCAAGAAAGAGATCTGTTCTTCGGCTTTGCCGATATGGAGCACTCGGTCGAGAAGAAAAAGCGCGAGCAGCAGACCAAGCCAAAACGTATGCACCGCCGGGCCGGGCAGAAGAAGCAAAAATGCTGCCGGAATAAGCACGAAATAACCGACGTAAAAGCAAAAACGAACAAGCGCCCGGCCGGCTACAGTCATCCTGAGCCGCGGATCGTCAAAGTAGAGTTCGAGAGCGTTCGCTTCCATAGATCGCTAAAAAATAATACGGAACACGATATAGACAGGAATAAGCGCCCAGATAATGAAAAGAGCCAGGGCTATCAGGCCGAGTATAAAATAGGTAATGCCGCCGCCCGCGATACGAACTAAACGAAACAAGAAACCGATGATATAACCGACAACCGATCGGTCGCCAAAAAGAGGTTCAGAAAAATGACGGAACATGGCGCGGAAGGCAAAGACGCGGTCTAGCCGCTCGAGAATATGCAAAAAGGCGTGGACCGAGATAATGTAGGCGTGCACATACCAATGCTCAAAGAATGCGCGCAGGCGGTAGAGAATGCGCCAAACGATATACGAAAGCGCGAAATCTTGCATTTTAGAATCCCTCTCCAACATAGCTCCAGCTTGCGTGGAAATATGTCGGGGCGTGGGTTCTTATTATTATACTCCGTGAGAGCAGATTATGCCTTATCGAGCAGTTCCTTTATCGCTTTGAAATCCTCGATGAGCTGGACCTTGGTGCTCCCATTGTAGAGCGCCACCGCCGGATGGTAGAGTGTAACGATTTTTACCGGTCCATACGACGCCTGCGCCTCGAAAATACGTCCGTGAATTTTGCTTATGGGTAAGAGATATTCCTTCAAACCAAACTTCTCCATGAGGTAAGCCATGGAGAACCGGCCAAGCGTCGCGATTACAGCCGGCTTGATAATTTCAATCTGCCGATCGAGGAAGGGCGCGTAGAGCTCGATCTCGTGAGGCAGGGGGTCGCGGTTGCCGGGCGGTCGATCTTTGATGAGATTTGTGATGTAGACGTCTTCGCGCGGAATGTTATTCGCCGTAAGAAGCTCGTTCAAAATTCTGCCAGCGGCGCCGACAAACGGGCGGCCGAGTTTCGCTTCATCACGGCCCGGCGCTTCGCCCACGCACATAAGCTTGGCGCTATGGTTCCCCTCGCCAATTACGGCGTGGACACCTGTTTGTTTGCGAATGACGGCAAGCGGCGTCTCGTCCGGTTTGCCGCTATAGGGGACTTCGCCAAGCTGCCACACCTCATCACGAATTGCTTTAAGTGCCTCCGTTTGCGTGTCGCTCATGAATATCGCCGGTCTTTAAAAACTGCTCCTTAAGCTGCAATACTTTTTCTTTCACATCGGCCGGCTGGGCGATATCCCGAAACAAGAAGGCCCGGAAACTGCCGGCGGTTTGGATCTCGATATCGCCGTAATCAAGCAGCGTCTCCACGAGGCCGTTCACCGTTACCGTTATTTCCTGGATGCGCCCATAGTCTACCGAAGAAATATCGCGGCTAAAAAGTCCGTGAATCTGAATCGCGATCATGCGCTTGTCGGTCAGGATCCACAAATCGAGATAGTAGTTAAGCAGCATTAGAAAAAGTCCCATAATGAACGCCTGGATCAACAGACCGGCAAAAAGCAGCAGTTCGCCGTGATGATTTACGAGCCAGGCGCCGCCATACCACTCGGTCGCGCCGTAGCCGATGGGAATAATGAGTATGAAAAAAACCGGCATGATAAGCGAAAGGAGCAGCCGGAACCAATGGCGGCGGCGAATAAACAAGACTTTTTCTCCGGGCATGAACTCAACGGCCATAGATTATTTGCTTAGCGCGAATAAAATTCCCACGTTCCAGAAAAAAATTACCAGGCTTGAGCTCACAAAAAGCCACTCGATAACGCGCTGCGACTTATCAGCCAGACCAAACCACCGGAAATGCAGGAAAATCGAAACACCGATCACCGTAGTAAACCCGTAGACCGCTAAAAAGAAAAACAGGAGGGCGATCCGGATGAGGGAATCGATGGCCGGGTTGGATAGGGATAGTATGGGAATATGCATATGGTATCACGTCTCAGGAAATCCTCTAGTTTTTGGCCTCGGCCGTGAGGATCATGAGATCGTGCTTCTTGAGCCGCTCGAGATGGTTAAACTCCCGGTCTTCGTGGATTGCCTGAGCGATCTGGAGGCCACCGATAAAGTGTGGGAGTATGACATAGTCGGCGCCCTGCTTATAAAAGTCGCGCGCCTCCCGCTCCGTCTCCGCCATTACGATAATCGTGCACCGCGGATTCATTTCCTTGAGATAGGTAAGCAGCGACTCAGTGTCCTTTGCGTCCGGCACGGTCGAGATCACGGTGCGGGCCCTCGTAACACCGGAGAGCTCGCGGATATCTTCATCATCAATATCGCCATAAAGAGCTGGGATCTCGCGGCGTTTCAGCGTTTCGATAATAAATGGATCGAAGTCCACTACCAGAAACGGCTCCTCAACGGCCTTGAGAGCGCTAATAATATTCGAGCCCATGCGGTGCGCGCCGATTAAGACCGTGTGATTCACATAGTACTCATGCTCCCCCACGTCTTCTGCCCGCCCCTTCCTGAATTCCAAAAGTTTCAGCACCCGTTTAAATATCTTATATAAATAGTCGCCATGCATGATGAAGTAGGACGAGCCGGCGATAGTTACGATGCCCACAAGCGTGACAAGCGAGACATCACGCTCATTTAAGTGGCCAAGACGGAGGCCCATGGCGACAAGAATAAGACTGAACTCGGATATTTGGGCGACCGTGAGGCTCGCGAGAAACGAAGTGCGCGCCCGGTAGCCAAGGAGCGCCATGATGCACATGACGATAAGTGGGTTCCCGATAAGCACAAAGAGCGAGAGTAAGACGCCAGGGAGAATTACCGAGGCAATGTTCCCAATCACGAACTTCGCGCCCAAAATCACGAAAAACATCATGATGAAGAAGTCACGGATGGGCCGAATGCGGCTCGCGATCTGGTAGTGGGTGATCGAACTCGCGAGCGCGAGGCCAGCTAAAAAGCCGCCGATCTCGATCGAGAAACCGATCCACGGGCTCGCCATAAGTGCCGCAATGCCAAGGCCCCAGGCAAGAGAGAACATAAAAAGAACTTCTTGCGAACTGCCGAGTATATTCAAAATTTTCGGAAACACTTTGCGCGACAGAAAGAGCGCAATCGCAAGAAACACGCCGCCCTTAAGAAACGAGAGTCCGATCTGGAGCGCTACCTCCATGCCCGTGACGTTCATGCCCGCCTTTTGAAGACCCGAGAGGAAGATAAGCGCAAAAATGGCGATAAAATCTTGGATCAAAAGTAGTCCCACCACGATCTTACCGTAGAGGCTGCCTAAATCTTTTTTCTGCGACAAAAGCTGGATCACGATAATCGTCGAAGAAAAAGTGAGCGCGAGCGAGATGTAGCTCGCCTCAAGCACGCTAAAGTGCATGGCCTGAAGAATTAGATAGCCGATGCCAAAGGTAAAAAGCACTTGCCCCAAGCCCGTCCAGAGAGCGGGCTTGCCGATGTTTTCAAAGTCCCGGCGCGTAAAACGCGGGTTCATCTCAAGCCCGACCATAAAGAGAAGCAGTGCGATACCGATGTCGGCTAGGGTTGAGGCGAAGTCGAGATTTTTAACCTGGATATAGCCCAAAGGACCGATGATAAGCCCGGCCGCGAGGTAGCCAATAATCGTAGGCTGGCGGAGCAAGTGCGCGATCAAGCCAAAAGAGGCGCCCACCACTGCGATAATCGCAATTTCCGCAAAAGGGGTCATTTAATCTATTATAGCTTCTTGCTATACTCGAAACAGCAAGGAGTTAGAATAACATCGCGTGGGGGCATAAAGTGACTACAAGAAAGCGCAGCGACCGGCCAGTGACCATCAGAAATGTCCTAGGTGTATTATTTGCCACCGGTATTCTCATTTTCTGCACCATCTTTGGATTTCTACCCGCCCCAGGCGCACAGAGAATGCTTTTTTTCATGGGCGGATTTCTCACAGGAACACTCCACCTCGTTGCGTGGGTCAGGTACTGGGAACTTCGCCGTAACTCACGTTCTTCCGGAGGATGAAGATGTGCAGAAAATGCTGGCTTAGGAAAGTGTTCTTCGAGCTCTTCCACTCGCTCTCAAGACCTACCGATTTCGCTTGCGAGAACTGCGATCCCCCTCCCTCACCTCGTTCATATCCACGAATTAGCCCATAAGGGGCTCAACAACCAGAATGCGGCGCTCACCTAAGCGGCCGTTCGTCTATTTCGTGCTATACTCCCACACCTAATGTCACGACATCAGGTGTGGGAGTATACTATTAGATATATGGGATTTGAAACCATTAGAACCAACGGAAAGGACGAGGAAGAGATAAAGGCAAATACCGCTGAAACACTGAAGAAGGTAAAAAATGAAGCACCCAGTGATTTGGAGGCTTTGACAAAGGGTCTGCAAGAGTTAATAGCCAAGGGAGGAAATCCTAAAGCAATCGAGTCCATCCAAAAGCAGATTGATGAGTTACGCGACGTTGTTGGCGGAGCGGAGGGTGAAGTGAAATAGAATCAAAAATAACCCGCAGGGGTTATTTTTGATTCTCAGAAAAAATATCCGACCGAGCGTGATTTTCGCTTAACAGGTGCACTTTGTCTCTGCCTGACTGCAGGCGACACACATAGGCAGGCAATCATGCCCGACGCCCGTGTGGGTGTCATCGTGCGTCTCGCTCGTCGTACCGCA
>JBGOTK010000031.1:0-7922 GCA_041476445.1 Minisyncoccia bacterium
AAGATCAGATCAGGCGCTTTTTCCTGAAGGGATGCGGGAAGAATGCCGGACTGGCCAAGGTCAGACCGGAGCTTCAACGGATGATCACCTTCGACCGCTTCAACCTGCTGCATGGAAGCTGGGGAATGCGGGGGAGGCGCGCCAGGCGTATGCAGAAGCTATCGCGTTGGATGCTGTGGGTTATTCGCAGTACGCACCGTTCTTTAAATAGCCGGCTCTTTTACTCAGTAATAAAGATGTCCAGGGCGGCTTTGACCGCCTCTTTCTCTTTACCCAGGCACTCACTGAGCGCCTCAAGTCTGCGCGTTATTTCTTCCTGGCTTAAATGGTTTGTGTGGCGTCCTATAAAAAGTTTCTCCCATTTTGTAGCCTGGGTATCTTCTTCGGTAGTCAGGAGTTCTTCAGAAATTTTCTCGCCGGGCCGCACGCCGGTAAACACTATTGGGATATCGCGGTCTGGCTCGAGTCCAGAAAGCCGGATGACTTCATGGGCCAGATCAAGAATCTTTACCGGTTTGCCCATATCCAGCAGAAAGATTTCTCCGCCCACGCCCAGCGCGCCTGCTTCAGTTACAAGAAGTGCCGCTTCGGGGATGGTCATGAAATAGCGGGTCATGTCGGGGTGAGTTACAGTAACGGGGGCTCGTCGGCGGATTTGCTCCTGAAAAAGCGGCACTACGCTGCCGCGCGAGGCAAGCACGTTCCCAAAGCGGACCGACACGAACTTAGTGCCTACTCCTTCGTTCAACTTGCTTACCACGAGTTCGGCGGCGCGCTTGGTTTTGCCCATTACAGAAGTTGGCCGCACTGCTTTATCGGTTGAGATAAAAACAAATTTTTCGACCCCCGTTTTCTTGGCGGCTTCGCCGACCGCAAGCGTACCGAATATATTGGTGGCGATAGCTTCCTCGGGGTGGTCTTCCATAAGGGGCACGTGCTTGTAAGCGGCGGCGTGAAACACCACCTGCGGCCGGTGCTTCTTGAAAATCTCTTCGATTTTTTTCCGTTGCGTTACGTTGGCGATAATCGGGGTGAAGGGCGTATTCGCGGATGTCATATGCAGTTCCTGTTCGAGATCAAATAGGCCGCTTTCGTTGAAATCGAGCGCCATGATCATGGCGGGTTCAAAGCGTATGATTTGCCGCACCAGTTCGGCGCCAATCGAGCCCGATGCGCCGGTAACGAGAATGCGCTTGCCCTTCAAGAAGGCTTCGATTTGTTTGGTGTCGATTTTGGCCGGCTCTCGCCCCAGGAGGTCTTCGATTGACACGTCCTTGAGCGCCTCAAAAGTAATGCGTTCGCCGAGCAGTTCGGAGAAGGGTGGAATAATTTTTACGTTCATCACCCCCGCGTTGCGCGAAGCCTTTACGGCATTTTTTATTTTTTCGGTTTCGCCAGCGGCGAGGGCGATTACTACGCGTTTCACGCCGTGCAGCTCGATGAGTTTTTGGATGTCCGTTATTTTTCCGATAACCGGCACTCCGTGAATAAGTGTTCGCTGTTTCACTGCATCGTCATCTGCAATGCCGATAAGCTGATGGCGTCCGTCGCTCTGAAGCGTACGGAGTATGCGCTCGCCCTCAATGCCCGCCCCCACGACGAGCGTGGATACGCTATCGGTCTGAACCACGGGGCGGCGCATTACTTCGTTCCAAAGTCGTTTTGAAATTCTGAGGCTGCCGATAAGGAAAAGATTAAGTACGTACGAGATAAAAATGGTGGAACGGGGAAAACCGGCGAAAAGATTGGTAGTGCCGGAATCGAGGAAAACGATGAGTGCAGAAAGGGCGCTCGCGTAGCTCAGTGCTTTAACTAGTCGGGTAAGATCGGGGAGTCCCACAAAAGACAAGGTAAACGCATGCAGCCGTTCTCGGGAAATAAAGATGATGTTAAAAAAAGCGAGCAGGGCGCAGTAGATTAAAAAACTATTGAAGTATTCGGGAGGTATCGTGCCATCAAATCGTAGCCAAAACGCAAAAGACACCGAAAGTACCGTGAGCAGTATATCAGCTATGGCGAAAGCCCACTGTTTATTTTCACGAAATAGACGGGTAAGGCGTATCATGAGAAAAGAAAAGGCCGCGCCTGATGCGGAGAGCAGCTTTAGGAGATCTCCTAAAAGACGCATTACCTCTGGCTGTAAAATCCTTTGACTCCATCAATTACAGCACCAATTTCTTCATTTGTCAATTCAGGATACATAGGGAGTGATACGACCCGCGTGCTGATCTCCTCGGTTTTGGGCAGGAGATCTAGGCCGTTGCCAAAACGCCAGGCTGTGCCTTTGGTATCTTTCATGACCGGCTCAGTATAGGTCGGATGTTCCCACTGCACCAATGTTTCTACCAATTCGTTTTTGCTAAGATACTCCACGAGCTCGTTGCGACGCTCAGCCTGTATTACATAGTTATTGTATGAATCTACGCGGCGGGGATCGTCAAAATGGGGAAGCTTGAGCTGCGACATATCCCCGAGTCCTTTGCGGTACATCTCTGCGATTTCGCGTCTTCGCGCCAGCCACTGCGGCAAATACTTCATTTTTGCGCTTAGGAAGACAGCGCGGATGCTGTCCATGTAAAAGTTGTGCGCGTGATAGCGAAAGACGCGGGCATCGCGGTCTTCGCCGTTGTAGCACATAAGCTGGAGTTTCTTGGCGATATCTGCGTCATCGGTTATGGCAATGCCGCCCGTTCCTGGCGCGCCCAGGGTTTTCGCCCAGTAGAGACTAAAAGCACCGACAAGGCCGAAGGTACCGGCCATTTTTACGCTGCCGTCAGACATTTTCATAGTGGCGCCGAGCGATTGAGCGGCGTCCTCGATAACAACAAGTCCTTTGCGCTTGGCGATGTCCATGATCACCTCCATGTCGCACAGTCGGCCGTTGAATTGAACGGGGAGTATGGCCTTGGTTTTGGGAGTGAGCGCTTTTTCGATTTGGCTTACGTCCATGTCAAAGTCGTCGCCTACATCGATAAGCACAGCTTGGGCGCCCGTGAGGCAGATCGTGGAAATACTCGCAATGAAGGTATGGGCTACAGTAATAACTTCATCGCCGGCGCCGATGCCCGCCGCCTGGAGCCCGATATCAAGCGCCGAGGTGCCTGAGTTTACGCCGATGCCGTACTCGGCGCCGCAGAAGGCAGCAAACTTTGACTCGAACTCACCCCGCTCCTTCTGGGTCACTAAGGCGCCGCGGGTGAGCACGTCGTCGATCGCGCCGAGCAACTCCTCTCTGTGCTCCGCATACTGTCTTTGTGGATTTACAAACCTGATTTTGTTAGCCATAAATATTTATTAATTATTTAGATAATACGTTTGTCTCTCTGTTTGCGCAACTGCACTCGCTACTCCTTATAATGCATATTTTTTTCTCTGCCACTCTTTCACCCAGCGTCTCAACCGGCCGAATCCTTCTTTAATATCTTCGGGCCTCCCGGCAAATGAAAAACGCACGTGGCCCTCACCACTCGGTCCAAATGCCGCGCCTGGGATGAGTATCACGTTGGCTTCACGAAGTATTTTAAGAACCAGCTTAAACGAGTTGATATCGGGGCGTTTCACTTTGGCGAGAATATAGTAGGCGCCCATCGGTTTTTGGTACTCAAACATATCGGCCATGGTATCAAGTTCGGCGCACATAAGAGCCCGGTTGGCAGTAAGCCGTCGCACCGCATCTTTTACTGACTGCTGCGACCCCTTAAGCGCCTCGATCGCTGCTTTTTGGGAAATGGCGGGTGCGCAGATGGCAAGGGCATCATGAACCTTGAGCATATGGTCGATAAGTCCCTCATCGGCATAAGCGAACCCTACTCGGTAACCGGTCAGGGCGTATTTCTTCGAAAAACTGCCACAAAGAATTACGCGGCCCTTGAGTTCGGGAAATGCGGCCGGTGAAATGAATTTAGTTTTCTCGTAGGTGAGGAAGTCATAGGTTTCATCAGTGATGACTATTAGATTATGTTTTTTGGCGATCCGCGCGAGCGCTTTAAGTTCGGCGAGACCGAGCACCATGCCAGTCGGGTTTGATGGATTGCTAAAAAGAATCGCACGGGTTCGTCGAGTGATTTTTTTCTCAAGTATTGCGGGATCAAGATGCCAGCCAGCAGCAGTCGCGAGTGACACGAATTTCGGCACGCCGCCGAACTGGATCACCTGTTCGATATGTGAAGGAAAGGCAGGTTCTGGGATTAAGACCTCATCGCCATCATCAATAAGCGAAGCCAAGGCACAATCAACTGCTTCTTGGCAACCCACCGTAACCATTACTTCCTTATTAGCCTCAACGTGTTTTAACCCGCGCGAGCGTTCAAGTTCGCGGGCAATCCGTTCCCTAAGCTCGGTAATGCCCGGCTCAAGAGTATATTTCGAAGTATCCAGCTCGGTAAGCGCTTTCTGTATTGCGCGCTTGATATTTTTGGGGGTATCCCAGTAGGGGATACCCTGGCCGAAAGAGATGATGCGCACTGGCGCCTTGGCCTGCCATAAATCGGCGAGGATCGACATCTCCTTGATGGGCGAGATGACGATTTTCCGGACGCGCCGAGAAATATTTTCTGTCCGAAACTTTTTACCCGCTACTTCAATAACCGAGCGTGACATGGCGCTTATCGTATCAAAGAATTTCGCACTTGTCAGGCCCTGCGCCTGAGTGCGGAAGACAGGCGCGCGGCGATTGAGTGCGCGTCGAGGCCGAATTCTTTTCTTAGGAAATCGCGGCTGCCTATTTTTTTGGCAAAGGAGTCGGTAATACCGAATCGGAAGTAGGGAACTTTCTTGGGTGCCTGCTCGGCCAATACTTCCGAAACAGCGCTGCCCAGGCCGCCGTATATTTGATGTTCTTCGAGTGTTGCTATAGCGCTGGTATTTTTAGCCGCAGCGAGTATCGCCTTTTCATCAAGCGGTTTTACGGTGTGCATACTTATTACTCCCGCGTCTATTTTCTTGGCCTTAAGGAGCTCAGCTACATCGACTGCGGTCTTGAGCATGCTACCGGTTGAAATAAGCGTAATATCTTTGCCAAGGCGTATGGTGATCGCCTTGCCGATCTCGAACTTAGGTATCTTTTTGTGAATCGGGGCCTCCTCGGTAGAGATCCGGAGATAGGCCGGGCCGGGGCGGTAAATAAGCGCGCGCGTTGCGAGCTCCGACTCTATCCGGTCGCCAGGCGCGACGATCGTCATGTTCGGCATGGTGCGCAGTACGCCGATGTCCTCTGTGCCATGATGCGAGGAGGCGAGAGCGCCGTATTGGAATCCCGCACCCACGGCTACGATTTTAACGTCGAGATTGTGATAGCAAACGTCGTTACGGATCTGTTCGAGGCAGCGCATGATCGGGAAGTTGGCGATCGAGTAGGTGAATACCGTTTTGCCTGTGGCGGCGAGACCGGCGGCTATGCCCGTCATGTTCTGTTCAGCCGGGCCGGTATTTAAAAACTGATCCGGGTAACTTTTCTCAAACTTCTCGATTACGGAAAACCCAAGGTCGCCTACGACAAGCCAGAGATTTTTATTCTTTGCCCCTTCTTCTTCGAGAGCTTTTATAAGGCCGTTACGCATAGTATTAAAACTTGTAGTTTTTGAGACCCAGCTCCTTAATAATCTCCGGGATCTGTTCGTCTTTGGTATTCCAGTAGTGCCAGCCCACGCTGTCTTCCATGAATTTCACGCCCTTACCTTTTACGGTGTGCGCGATGATGCAGGAAGGCCGGTCTTTTTGAAACGGCACTGACTCTAAGGTTTTTAAAATCTCCTCGTGATTGTGACCATCGATTTCTTTCGTCGCCCAGTTAAAGGCTTCGAATTTTTTTGCCAATGGTTCAAGATTGATCGTGTCCTCAACGCGCGCAAGGCTCTGGATCTTGTTGTAATCAATGATGATGGTGAGATTATCAAGTTTGAAATGCTGAGCGAAGAGTATTGCTTCCCAGTTCGAACCCTCATCAAGTTCGCCGTCAGAAAGCATCACGAACACGCGGTAGTTTTTCTTGGCGCGCTTGCCGGCGAGCGCCACCCCGCAGGCGAAAGGGAGGGCATGTCCCAAAGAGCCGGTTGAGAGCTCTACGCCGGGCGTGTTGAGCTTGGTCACGTGGCCGCCCAGGCCGTTATCTTTATAGTAGCCGTAGAGGCGCTCGTGCGAAATGAAGCCCTTGTGGGCCAAAACGGCCCAGATGATCGAGGTGGCGTGCCCCTTGCTCATCAAAAATCGATCACGGTCCGGATCGTCCGGCTTCTTGGGGTCGACGTTTAGGATGTCTTCATAAAGCACGGCGATAATATCGGCGGGCGATAGGTTCGAGGCCACGTGGGCGGCTGGCGCCTTATGGATCATCATGATCGCATCCATGCGCAGCTTGTTGGCGATTTGCCCGTAGTCTTTCTTGGCTGCTGTCCTTTTCATAACCATCGCATTCTAGCTCAACTTTCGGGTTTATTCAATTATATTTTCGGAGGGTTCGGTGGCAGTCGTTTTGGATCAGGGGCCGTGGCTTTGAACTCGTCCCAGCGGAAGGTATCGGGTTTTTTGGGGTTGAAATGCGTCACCCGGTACTCTATATAACCGCAATCCTTGATGGCTTTAAGTGTATGGTAGAGATTTGGATAGACAACAACTTCTATCGGGCCCCGGCTCGCATCAATTACCTCTCTCAATATTTTGCCTGACCGGGTCATGAAGGTAATGCGGAAGCTGCCGAAGAGCAGTAAAAAATACTCGGGGTTTTTTGACGGGTCCTCACCCTTGTGGAAATGGCCACCGAAAATCTCTCCCTTATGTCTCGTGTAGTAGGGGATTTGCCGGCCATCCCTGAACTTCCAGGCCCACGTGCGTTTGCCGCGTGGATTTTTCGGATTGGCCGGTCTTAGTTTACGGATTGTATAGTGTGCCATAGAGGGTCTTGGCCGAGAAGTGTCTTCCTGGCCTTGAGTTCATTTATACCTTAGCAGGAAAAATCTTTTGCGGGAAAAGTATCGGGATGTTCTGGGTCAAAAGGAGTCAGGCGATATTCGATGAAAAGAACATCGGTGAGCGCTTCGACGAAATGAAATGCCCAGGGTTGAATTCTGAGAAGTTGCGGCTTGCCTGAGGTCGCATCAAGCACTATTGGTCCCGCCTTTTTACCCTCTTTGCTTACAAAGGAGAACTGTATCTTGCCTTCAAGAAGTAAAAAGATTTCAGGATTTTTTGACGGGTCTTCTCCTTTATGGAAGTGAGCGCCAAACGGCTCGCCCTTGAGGCGCCTAAAGAGCATTATTTGCTTTCCGTCAGGCAGGTCGTACTTCCAGGTCCGTTCGCCCCTATCACTGCCTTGTTTACGATAGTATTCGGCGAAATTGGGGAGTGAATCCAGGCTAAAAAGTGCGTCGTCCATATGTTTTAATATTTTAAAAATATTTTTCGAGCCGTAAGGAAAAGAATCTTCAAATCAGTCCAAAGAGATACTTCGTTATAGTACTTGAGCTGTAAACGTATTTTCTCGGGGCGGATGAGGCGCGCGTAGTCGCCGTCCGGATCTGTGCTGTCTTTCAGTACCTCGCCCTCGTCTACGTTCCAAATAGAGGTGTAGTCGGTAATCCCTGGGCGGATATTCAGGAGCACTTTTTCCTCATCTGTATAAATATCGGTGAATTTTTTTACTTCCGGTCGGGGACCGACAAAACTCATATCGCCTTTGAATACATTGATGAGTTGCGGCAGTTCATCGAGCTTAGTTTTGCGGAGCGATCGGCGGCAATCGACTTGGGTCGGAAGCGGCAGCGCGAAACCTCTCCCAGCCCCAAGTGTCGGAGTTGTTTGGGTCATAGAGCGTTACTCGAAACTCGATATAATATACATCGGTCTTGGCTTTGAATGTGTGCCAGATATTGGGCTCGATAATGAATTTCATGGGATTTTTCGAAGCATCCAAATGTGCAGAAATCTTA
>JBGOTK010000032.1:0-7866 GCA_041476445.1 Minisyncoccia bacterium
ATAGGAGCTACAGCGTGTATGCGACTTTTCTTCGTGAAGCAGGATATACGCCACTTAATAAGCCTGACTACCTAGCCTGCAAACGCAGTAAAATGCCCGTAGAGGAAATCCTCCAAAAAACAGGAACCAAAGATCGGCTGGCAGATTTTATCGCTGAGTGGAATATGCATATTGAAACTCCAGAGGCTATCGCGCTAGATAAACTGTTTCCCCGTACAAAAGAAGCACTCGAAAAACTTCAGAAACATTCTCTTATTACGCTTCTTTCACTTAGAAAAAATGACGATCTTGCTCGAAAAGAACTTGCTGACTTAGGTATCCGAGAATATTTTGCACACGTTCATTTTGGCAAAGAGGAATCAGCGCGACATGAGGGCAAAGTAACTATGATAAAACATCTTGCGAAACCGGGGGATGTGATGATCGGCGACAGCGAAACTGATATCCGTACCGGCAAAGCCCTTAAGCTCAGGACGATCGCCATTTCGAGCGGCTGGCGCACACCAGAGTTTCTCCAAGCTGAAAAGCCCGATTATCTGGTGGCAACTATAAATGACGTGCCCGATCTCCCTCTTTTCCAGTAATATGCGGTGTCCCTATTGCCAGCAAACGAAAAGCCAAGCGTTGGGTTGGAAAAAAGGCGAGTTCGAACTCTATCGTTGCGATACGTGCAAGAATCTCTTTATCCTGCCCCTGCTTACGCCTCAAGAAATAGAGGCTTATTATCAGAATTCTTATCTTAATCGAACCGACGCACACGTTGCAAAGGAAGAGGCGGCTGTTACGCCCTTTTACGCCAAGCTCATTAGAAAACGGCTGCCCACTGCCAAAACTGTCTATGAAGTAGGGCCTTCTGAGGGACAGCTGCTGTATGGACTCGCCCGACGAGGCTACTTGGTTCGCGGGTATGAATTATCGGAGCATTCGTGCGACGTGGGCAGACGCATTCTCGGCGTGCCCATGGTGGCAGGCCTTTTGCCCGCGACACAAACTGAAAAAGCTGACGTGCTGATTTCAAGCCACACTGCCGAACATTTAATCGACCCCAAAAGCGAATTTGATCATTACGCGGAGAATATAAGGTCTGGCGGCATACTTATCGCGACCGTGCCTAACGCGGCCAGCCTTCTCTTTCATATTTTCAAGAAATATCACCCCTGGTACGCACAGCCGGATCATTTGTTTTATTTCACGCCAGAAAATCTTGCAGACGACCTGCGGGGCGCAGGCTTTCAGATCAAAAAAGTCTTCACCCGAAGCGACAAATTTTCTTTCGGCGTTTTTATACTGCTCGCCCTACGCAGTTGGCTCAAGGATCGCCGAAGCCCACAGCAAGCCGGCGCCTGGAAGACGCTCCTTACCACTCCGGAAGAGAGGTCGCTTGAAGCACGACGAAAAAAAGCACGTTTATTGAACGTGACCCACAGAGCGCTTTGGTTATTTTCAAAGCCGATGGAGTGGCTACTCGGCCTCTTCAATTTAAATGAAGAATTGTGGATCATTGCCGAAAAGCGATAAATCAGCTTGAATAACAGTATGAATCCCGTGAGAAGCCGCAGCACAAAAAGAGAGATACCTATGCATCGTTGTCCTCAACATACCCAGTCGCCAACGGCATTATCAGCGGGCGCCAGCCAAAGCCCGCTTCTAACGGGATGAAGTTGGTGGATCTCTACGCCGAATACCGGTCAATACGCGCACATATCGACCGGGCTTTGCAGCATACCCTTAAAAGGGGCAGCTACATTTTAGGAGAAAAAGGAGTGATATTGGAACAAAAAATAGCTGCCTTCGTTGAAGCCGACTACGCGATTGGCCTCAATTCTGGCACTGATGCGCTCGCACTCGCGCTTAAAGCGCTTGGTGTCGGCAAGGGTGACGAAGTCATCACTTCGCCCTTCTCGTTCATAGCGACTGCCGAGGTAATCGCAAACGCCGGTGCGAAACCGGTTTTCGTCGACATCGACCCCAAAACATTCAACATTGCTGCCGATAAAATCGAAACAGCCGTCACCAAAAAAACCAAAGTCATACTGCCTGTCCACCTCTACGGCCAAATGGCCGAGATGGAGCCCATCGTGCGCATAGCGCGAAAGCACTCGCTTGCCGTTCTTGAGGACGCTGCTCAGGCGATCGGCGCGACGGAAACGTGGCGGAACGGCTCCGTGAAGCACGCCGGCAGCACAGGTGACGCAGCCTGCTTCAGTTTCTTTCCCACAAAAAACTTGGGCGCCTATGGCGATGCCGGCATGGTTACCACCCATCACGCCGCGCTCGATGAGAAAATCCGTCTCGCCCGCAACCACGGCTCGCGGAAAAAATACATACATGAGTTTCTGGCTATTTCATCGCGTCTCGACGAATTGCAGGCGGCCATCCTGCTCGCTAAATTTCCTCATCTGCCGAAATGGAATAACACCCGCCAAAACATTGCCGCGATGTATACAAAGGCGTTTTCAGGGCTAGGACGTCTCGAGCCGCCCTTTATCCGCCGGGGCGGGCACCATGTATTCCATCAGTACACGATACGGACTCCCTTACGCGATAAACTTAAAGACTACCTCAAAGAGCGGGGAGTCCCTACGAGCATTCACTACCCCCTGCCCATTCACCGCCAACCCGCATTCGCCTACCTTAAACATGCCCCGGGCAGTTTTCGAGAGGCAGAACGTGCCGCTAAAGAAGTACTTTCATTGCCGCTTCATCCCTTTCTTAAGAAAAAAGAAATAAACAAAATCATAGAGAGCGTACAAAAGTTTTTTAAACTCCCATGAGTGCCACACTCCCTAAAATTTCTTTCATCATTCCCGCTCGAAACGAGGGCGCTTATATCGGCAAGTGTATTGATTCGCTGGCAAACCAGGGCTATCCTATCGAAAAAATAGAAATACTCGTAGTGAATGGCGCAAGCGAAGACAACACTGAAGAGATCGTGAACACATACGCGGCCAAGGGAGCGCCGACAGTAAAACTTTTTCAAAATCCAAAACGCTTTACACCAATCAGCATGAATATCGGGGTGAAAAATGCCACGGGTGAAATTATCATGATTATCGGCGCACACTCCGAGCTTGAGGCAGGTTATGTTGAGAAATGCGTACATTATCTTGATGAGTACAAAGCAGACGTGGTGGGAGGAACGCTTATTACTAAACCAGTGGTAAATACACCCGAAGCAAAAGCAATTGTCGCAGCCCTGACTAGTTTCTTTGGCACCGGCGGTTCGCGCTTTCGGATCGGCACAGACAAAGTCATCGAGACGGATGCAGTATTTAATGGGTGCTATCGCAAAAGCGTATTTGATCGCGTGGGGCTCTATAACGAGAACCTTACTCGTAGCCAAGACATTGAACTAAACTTGCGGTTAAAACGTGCCGGCGGAAAAATCATACTTGCTCCCGATATCCATGGTGTCTACTACCCCAAAGATACATTCCGCAAATTTTGGCAGCATAATATTACTGACGGTATGTGGGCGGTCATTCCTTTCAAGTTCGGCGTGAAGGCGGTCGGACTGCGCCACCTCGTGCCTCTCTTTTTCGTTGCTTGGCTTATCGCACTCGCGATCCTTACGCTTATCTTCCCCGCTGCTCGTTATGCTTTTTGGGGAACGCTCCTTATCTACTTTGCCACCGCCTTTTTCTTTGCTGCCCAAACAGCCAAAAAAGAAAAAGAAACTGGCCTCACCTGGTTTATTGTCGTAGCCTATGCGATCCGTCACTTTGGATATGGCATCGGTTCGCTTGCGGGCCTTTTTAAACTCGTCTGAATGATATGAAAATTCTCTATCTCGCCGGCGCCAATTCAATTCATAGCCTCCGCTGGCTGAAATTTTTTGCCGACCGCGGGCATGAAATCGTCTGGGTGACACTCGCCCCTCCGCTTGCCGAAGCCGCTGATCTTATGCTCCGCACCAAGTTTTACGAAATTAAACCCTCTCCGCTCACCGACATAAACGGACGCTGGGCGAATCTTCTCCTGCCGTTTGCGGTACTTAAACTTCGAGGCATCATCCGGCGCGAACGGCCGGACATCATGCACATCCACTCGGCAGGCACCTACGGCTTCACCGGTACCTTTACCGGCTTCCATCCCATCATGCTTACTCCTTGGGGTTCGGACATTTTGCTTACGCCCAGATCACGCAAATGGCTGGTTAAGAAGATGGTAATGAACGCGGATATTTTTACCGTTGATGGAGACAATACGACGAAAAAACTCATTGAATACGGCGCGCGCAAAGAAAATATTCATTTCGTCCGTTTTGCGACCGATGTGCAGAAATTTTCACCGGCGACCAAAACTAGCGATGGAGAGAAATTAAAAATAATTTCTCTCCGCAGCCTGGAGCCAGTCTATAACATCGAGTCGGTTCTTGAAGCAGCCAAACGACTTTCGGAAACCTACCCAAATAAGCTTGAGTTTATTTTAGTGGGCGGTGGCACGACAGAAAAAGAATTAAAAGCTTACGCGGAGCGACTTGGACTCATCGGGACAGGTGTAGTCCGCTTCACCGGACGTGTAAAGGGCGACGCACTACCTGATCTGCTCCGTGCCTCGGATATCTATGTCTCAACGGCCACCTCAGACAGCGGTCTCGCTTCTTCAACCGGTGAAGCCATGGCCACGGGACTTCCCGTTGTAGTTACCGACGCGGGCGACAATAAAGAGTGGATACGGGATGGCGAGAACGGCTTCGTTATACCGCAGCGCGACCCAGAGGCCCTTACCCAAAAACTTGCCTATCTCATCGAACATCGGGAACAATTGCACGCGTTCGGCGAGAAAAACCGGGCGCTCATCGTAGAGAAATACAACTACGAAAAAGAAATGGCAAAGGTAGAGGAGCTCTACCAGAAGATGGTCCGAGCCACGCCTAACGTGGGGTAGTACGGCAATTATAATACCTATGAAAAAGCTGCTGATAATTGCAAATCTTGCCCATGCCTCGCCGCGCATACCGGGCATTGCTTCTCATATGCACACGTTTGATTGGGAGGTAACACTTCTTACTCCGCCTCTTCAGAAGGATGCAGCAGCGTTATGGGCGTTCCCAAAAAATTTTTTTAAAAACGTACGCATTATCGAAGTACCATACCGAGGTGACGTTTTGTGGTGGGTACGTACACTGGCTGTTTTCTTCGGCATGAAAAAAGAAGTGGGAGGACTTACCGAGAAAATTAAACATGAGCTCCATATTACGGGGGGGCACTCATGGGTGGACAGGTTCCTTATGAGCTATCAGACGATCTTCGGTTATCCCGACACCGAAAAATACTGGTATAAGCCAGCGCTAAAGAAGGCTCGCAAGGTCTGGCCGAAAGAAAATTTTGATGCAATTTTTTCAAGCTCGCCCTACCCCACGAACCACATGGTGGCGAGCCGATTGGCTAAAGAGTACTACGTGCCATGGATTGCTGACTTTCGCGACTTGTGGTCCCAGAATCACGGCTACGCCTATTGGAAAATACGACAGAAACTTGATACATACCTTGAGAAAAAGACACTCAAAAACGCCGACGCTATCATCGTTGTAGTAGAGGGCAATAAGCAGACCATGGAGGCACTGCATCAAAAGCCGGTGTATCTTATCAGGAATGGATTTGATCCAGAGTTAAGAAATGATCCCCCCAGACAGCTCAATAAAAAATTTACTATTGCCTACACGGGGAATATTTATGTACAAAACCAGGATGTAGGGCGCGTCCTTCGGGCGGTAGCCGAACTACAGGATGAAAAAAAGATTGATGCAACAGACGTAGCGCTCAATTTCTTCGGACCTCGCTATAATTGGTTAGACGCGGAAATAAAGAAATTGCATCTTGAAGCTATCGCGCAACAACATGCTTCCCTACCCCGCGAGGAGGCAATCAGGGAACAGTGGGCGGCTCACCTGCTCCTGCTTCTTGGCTGGGAGGGCGTGGAGGGAACAAAGGTGATACCCTCAAAAGTATTCGAGTACTTCGCTGCGTTGCGTCCGATTCTCGCGACGGGCGGATCAGAACATGACGAGGTAAAACGATTAGTTACGCAACTCCAGGCAGGCACTATTGCTGTTGACACGGCCTCTCTTAAAAGAGCTATCAGCGCTTACTACGAAGAATACAAAAAAACAGGTACCGTCCTATACCACGGCAGCGCCGAGCGCGCCTATGATCTGAGTTACCCAGGCATGGCCGATCAGCTTGCTCATATACTAAATAAGTTCGCCGCTGCTCGCCAAATACAGCCCGCTGCTTAGCGGGAATGCTTCGCAAGCTCGCTCTCATGAAAACGCTGTATACCTTCCGGCAAAGTTACTTTTGGCCGCCAATGGAGTACCTGATAGGCTCTCCGCGCATCAAGCGCGGTACGCATCGCCTCGCCCTTCCGGAATGGTTTGAAAATAAGCTCCTTATTAAAATCGAGAACTCTTTTTAACTCATTAAATATTTCGATGTCACGGGTTTCGATCATACGCCCAAGGTTTAGTATTTGATTCGTTCCGTTAGTGAGTGCTTTTACATTGGCCTCAGCGATATCGCCTACATAAGTGTAATCGCGAATCTTCGTGCCGTCGCCGAACATCATGGGGCGCTTGCCGGCGCACATGAGTTTGTGAAAAATTGCAATGACGCCGGCCTCTCCTTTGGGATTCTGGCGCGGACCGTAGACATTTGGGTAACGAAAAATTACGTAATTAAATTTATAGAGCGGTCCATAAAGTCGTAATAACTCCTCACCGTGGATTTTGGAAAGTGAGTAGGCCGATACCGGAACAGGTTCTGTCCCCTCTTTCGCGAAACCCTTCTTCACGTCGCCGTATATTGAACCCGAAGAGGCAAAAAGCACCCGTTTTTTTCCAGGCGCGCCGTAGCGGCCAAAGGCAACCAGCGCAGCAGCCATGCCGGCAGTATTTACTTCAAAGGTAGGCAGCGGGTTGCGCATGGAGGCGGATATTTCAGCGATGCCCGCGTGATGGTTTAACACCTGAGGCCGCTCCCGTTTCATAATGCGTTCAAGGGCCGCAGTATCGCGGATGTCGGCTTTGTAAAACGTAGCCCGTGCGGGCACGTTGCACCTTGAGCCCTTGCTTAAATTATCTAGAATCGCCACCCGATGGCCGCGGGCGATAAAAGCATCGGCGATATTGCTGCCGATAAAACCCGCCCCGCCGGTAATAAGTATCTTCATGAGCGTTATGGCAAAGAGGAAGGAACTATTCCTAGATGCGCGGCATAGGCAGCGCGCATAACTATAATTCTATCGTTCCCAATCCAACCTGGATAGTAGTCAAAGTTCACCTCGTAGGGCCCGAACCAAGTGACGGTATAGTCATGATGATTCGGCTCCCACTTATTCCATTCGGTTGTCGAAATACGAGACTCAGTAATGGCCGAGGTACCTAAAACACTTATAGTGGATGAGCTTTCATGCAGTAAGCGTGTCCTCGTATCGGGGTCAAAGATAAGCTCATAGGCGTGAAAGACTGCGAGATCGGTAGGTGACGAAAGCTCCGATACTGCATTTTGAGGAATCTCCGCCCCAGAAGTAATTAACTCCTTAGTAACCGCGGGCGAAAGAACAAAATGCGCCTCCGGATGCTCGTGCATATAGGCGTTGAGCTCAGCCACATAATTTTCTGTAGCACGGTTCGAGACCGAGACAGCCGCCTGTATAAGCCATAACCCATTCCAAACAACACCCGACACAATCATTATGAGAAAGACAACCTGCGCCGCTTTTATTTTTAGAAATCGCTCTTTAACATAAAAAATACCGCGGGCACCAAAAAGCGCGAGGAGCGGTAGAATGAGTAGGGTATTGCGCGCAAACATAGTGCCGAGCGAGCTCGCAAACAGGAGATGTCCCAATACGACGATGGTG
>JBGOTK010000033.1:0-7736 GCA_041476445.1 Minisyncoccia bacterium
AGCGCGAAGAGGCTGAGGCGTTTATTCATGAACTCGATATTGCCGATCCGCACGATGCCTCCCTCGGCAAGGCTCGGGATAAGCCGATCGTAACCGAGGTAAAACCGCTCGAAGCTTTTTACGAGGCAGAGGACTACCACAAAGAGTATTACCGAAAAAATCAGAACGTGCCCTATTGCCAAGTAATCATCAGTCCAAAACTTAAGAAGCTCAAAGAACGCTTTCACGAGCTTCTGAAGGCGGGGGAGGAGTAGGACTGTCCCGATAGCGCATATAAGTTTACAACTTTTGTAGTTGTGTTACTTTAGCCATAGGGAGGTGTCTATGACGCAAGCCCAAGAGTCATGGGAGGATGGCCACCCCATCACTGCGGTTCTGAGGATCTTTGCTCTGTCACCAGACCAGATGGAGGATGACGAGGTGATGCATATCGCTTTTCACAACACCGGGTGCAAGGTCTGCGATTCGGATGTAGCAAGAGTCAAGGAACGAGAGGCATTGCTTGTGGGGCGGTAGTGAGTATGCATTTGGCCAGGGGACGGCGTCGCGTAGGCGGCCCGTCCCAGTTCATTTTATGAGTAGAAATTGGCTATGCCTTGCCAAGTATGCTGGCAAAAAAGATAATGCTAGAACCCAATGGAACGTGAACACTTTGAAGAACTAGTAAATGAGGGCATCAAAGCTATTCCCGAGCGGTTCTTAAAGAAAATAAAAAACGTAGCTATTCTGATCGAAGACGAACCCTCGCCGGAACAGCGTCAAAAACTGCATCTGCGGAGCGATATGACGCTCTTTGGCCTCTACGAAGGCATACCGCTTTCGGAGCGTACGAATTATTACGGCATGGTGTTGCCGGACAAAATAACGATTTTTCAGCGGCCCATTGAAATGTATGCGCGAAGCGTTGAAGATATACCGCGCATGGTGGCAGACACCGTCTGGCACGAGATCGCGCACCACTTCGGCATGGACGAGGGCCGGGTGCGCCGCGCCGAGCGGGAGCGCAAACATAAGAAATAACACGGTGCTTTTGGTACACTGCTTATAGATATGAGCAAGGGTATGTTTAAAGCGTTGCTTGTTATCCTTATTGTCATCGGATTAGGACTCCTTTTCTTTGGCGCAAAATTGCTGCCCAGCCGCGAAATTGTGGCACCGGGCAGCGTAGATACCTCGACTGCTGTGACAGCATCAACTACCAATCTTAAAACATACACGAATAATACGTTGGGCATCGAATTCGCCTATCCAAACTATTACCACGTGGAGGCGAAAGAGATAGGCACCGCAGAGCGCAAACATTATTCCGTAGTATTTACGGAAGATACTGAAGAAAACCGCAAGCTGCGCGAAGGAAAAATATCCGGCGCGGAGGGGCCGGTTGAAATTGCCTTCGACTTCTATCAAAACAACCTAGACAAACAATCGCTGCTTGATTGGGTAAAAAATACCAGCGCTTCAAATTTCAAGCTGGGCACAGGGGACTATGCGACTCAAAACGTGGGCGGCGCGGAAGCCATAGCCTATCAATGGTCCGGCCTACACGAAGCCGATAATCTGGTCTGGGCCCATAAGGGCAATATTGTCTCAGCGGCGGTTACGTTTCTTAATCAAGACGACAGAATCCGGGGCGATTTTTACGATATGATTCAAACAATTCGGCTCTATTAGATAGAAAGGCGAACTCTGATCGTGGAATGCGCTTGGCCTGAATTTGGGCGTAGGGGCGTGGTATAATTTAAGAAGATTATGGAAGGCAATACGCCGAGTGAGGAACCTGCGGAGGCGCATGATGAGCCTGATGTTTTTGATTTGTTTGATGACGATGGAACTCAGGCAGATTCCCCGTTTATCCAGTTGGTAAGCAACACATCGCTTCGTCTCAAAGCGGCGGGGCATGTGCTCCGGACTGGTAAAATTCCGGCGGCTTTTGCCGGCACTGCATCCAAGCCGCCAGCGCGCACCCATAAAGCGGCCTCTTTTGTGCTGCCCGCGAGACTGCAGGAAAAATTTCGCGTAGTAACGGAGCTGCCACATCAAGACAGGAACATACTGCATATTGCCGTACCGGCGGCGCTCTACGTCCAGAGTAAAGCAGGGCAAACTACGAATATCGACGCCTTGATCGCGCGGGAAAAAGATATTGAGGCGCTTTTGCTCTACCTTAAAGAGCGTTACCGAAGCGACGTCGTCTATGCCGAGGGCGTTACCTCGGAATTACTCGGTATGTGCGAGCAGACCCGAGTCGGGATTGAAGAGCGGCGGCGGGAGCCTCATATGACGCCGCTTGATGTTACAAATCATATCGAGCACATCGCACGGACGGCGGAGCGCGAAGCGTTTGCAGATAAAACAACACGCGCAGCCGTTCTATATATATTACACCTAGAACTTCGGACCGAGCTCGACCTTTTGCTGCTCGCTAAAACAAAGGTAGAGCGCGGAGAGGACATACCTCGGCGTTATAGCGAATACTTTGCGGAAATAGATAAAAAACATATCGATTTTAACTCTGTAGTAGAAACCATCCGCGACGTGGAAACTTCAGTTGCCCATTCGCCACTCCTGCGCGACGAGCTTGTTTATCTTGGCGGGGGAGCGCTCAAGTTGTTTCTTGAGAAATATATAACGCTCTATCCGGCAGAAATTGTTGGCGTAAAAAAAGCAGATACGCGCAAAGAGAAGTCTGAGACTGCGGCGCAATTGGAACGGCGCGAAAATACAGCGCTCAGCTTGGTGCGCAACGATCTTACGCTCCTTAAGACAGAGTTCATCCCGCTTATCTATGGCCAAACGCATAATTTTTCAAATAACATAGAGACCATCAATCAAGTTTTGTCTGAGCCCTTTGGTTTGCTGCGGCTTGAGTATAGGGAACAATAAACCTATGCCTATGGCGGGCTATGCTTTAAAATCACTGAAAGACAAGTTGGGCATTAAAGCGGGATTCCGCGCCGTTTTTGTCGGCGCACCGGCGGAATACTTTAAAGCGCTTGGCCCCTTGCCGGAGAATATTGAAGTCATGACTCATGAAAATAATCTCGATTTCATTCATGCGTTTAGCGCGGCCCGCGCCGAGCTTGCGATACTCTTGCCCCGACTTAAGAAGCGGCTCAAACCGGCGGGGGCCATTTGGATCTCTTGGCCTAAAGGCAGCTCTGGGCGCACGACCGACCTAAATGAACAAGTGATTCGCGAGTTCGCGCTTCGGCTCGGTCTCGTTGATGTGAAAGTTGCGGTGGTGGACGAGGTTTGGTTCGGGTTGAAGCTGGTTATGCCGCTTGCCAAACGGCACGGCGGTCAAAAAAGAAAAGCGGGGAGTAAAGGTCGGAAAAATCAGGAAATAGCCACTAGGGTATAGTGAAATGTATTTAATAAATATTTTTCATCACTGTTGGCTAATGGCTAGCCACTAGTCCCTATCCAATCATGCACGAAAATCATCTCTATAATTTATTTAATCAGCTGGTTGAGGAGCACAAGAGTGTCTGGCGCATTGAGAGCATGTACAAGGAAGACGCAAGCGGGTGTGAGGACTGCACCGCGTTTTGGGAGGCGCTCTCAAAAGATAAGGCGGAACACTCGGCGGCGCTTACCGAGCTTATAAAAACGCATTTAGCTTAGAGCTTGAGGGGGGGGGTAATTTGCCAAAGCAATTCTTATTGTGGCACTCTTTGAGTAGTAGGAGGTGTCGCATGACGGACTTTTTGCCCGATACGCCCGCGGTCGCTCGGCCGTATTGTCCGGACTGCGAACCGGACGCTGATCCTTGCCGCGAGATCCTCGACGTGCGCTGGTGCGCCGCGCACACGCCCGCCTGGAACGGCGCTGACGACGGAGTAGTACGGGCGGAGGCGTTTCTTTCGGGGAGTACCGAGGCGGGCGGGGACGACAACCGTCGCTGGTGTCAGCTCGTGCACGGCCCGAGTCCAGTAACGGCGTCAGTCGCTCATGGCAGGGGGCGCACTGGCCGGGCACCCACAAGAACCGCACCTGAACCTCACTGAGAAAAGCATTGGCGGAGGCTAGGGGCCCCAGGGAACCCGAGTTCCCTGGGCCGCTTTGTTTTATTTGACTTTTTGTATTAGATGGTATATAATAAAAAGAGCTGAAATACGTGGCATTTTGCCACACATCATAATCGAGAGGAGAATCGATTTGCTTACAGCAGGAAAGAAAAACTACCACTGGGCAACTGTCACAGTCGTGGTAGTCCTCGGCTTGGCGGTAACGTTCGTCGCTGGTCTCGTCTACAGCGGTAGGATCACCTGGGCTGATGTTCTTTCATTCTTCGACGAGGCGGGTCCAAACAATGAGTATGCTGAGCAGGTGGCCAGCATGGACAATCTGGACGTATGCCGCCTGAAGCTTCCAGAAGTGCGGCTGTTAAAGCGCACACCCCATATCGAAATCATGGGCTCGCCTCAGGCTCTCGGTATGCATGGCCCCATCATTCCACGCGTCTACTGGATTGGTGCCGAGAACAATGCTCAGCGGGTGCAGTGTTTCTACCTGGACTTACGCGGCTACGGTCTATAACTTCTCCTCTCACCTTGCGGTCGTCACTCCCTTGAGTGCCGACCGCGTTGTTATTTATAAAGCAGGAAAGTTGTCTTACAATGTAGACATGAAGAAGTTTCCATTGAAACTCCAAGAAAAAAAGGAAGAAACCCGCGACGTTATTTCCTATATCTTTGAACCTGATGCAGAGCTCGAATGGGAGGCGGGGCAGTTTCTAAAATATACCCTGCCGCATGCGCATCCCGACGATCGAGGGATTGAGCGCTATTTTACGATTTCCAGCGCACCGCAGGACAAACACGCAACAATTACGACTCGATTCTCGACCGAGCGGCAGAGCACATTCAAAGCGGCGCTCTACAAAATGAAAGTAGGCGACACGATTGAAGCTGAAGGACCCGACGGAGATTTCCGGATTGAGAACCGCGAATCACCGCAAATTTTTATCGCTGGTGGCATGGGCGTCACGCCCTACCATTCGATTCTCTGGGACCTGCATCATCGCAGCCAACCCATGGATATAACGCTTTTTTATGCGAATCGCGACGATCATTTTGTGTTTAAGGACGAGCTCGATGAGCTCACGAGAAAACACCCCGAATTTAAAGTCCGCTATTTTGTCTTTCCCACCCGCATTGACGGCCCAGCACTCGCGAGCGCCACACCTTCGGTGCAGGATACCGTGTTTTATATTTCCGGCCCCGAGCCGATGATCGATGTCTTCCGAAGCGTCTTTCAGGGGCTAGGTGTACTTGATTTTCAGATTAAGCGTGATTATTTCCCAGGCTATATCTGGCCATAAAGAAGTGAACAGCGAGGAGCGACAAGGGAACACTAAAAAAATCTTCCCCATACAAATTTCTCCCTATTCGCTATGCCTTTTTCGCTATCAGGTTTGGAAATACCTGGGGGGATAAATAATTTTACCTGGAGGAGTTGGCAGGCTACAATTAAAACTTGTATGGATGCAGCCGATTTTTTGCGGACAGCGTTTAAGGACTATACGGTGGGCGCAATAACCGCGAGTTCAAAATACGCCGTACAAAAAATCGTGAGCGCGGTTAAGCCAGAATATGCCCATGTAGTGGAATATGGCGCCGGCGACGGGGTGATTACGCGCGAGATTCTTGCGAGACTGCCCGCCGCGGGACGCCTCGCGGCCATTGAACTCAATAGCCAGTTTTTGCCTGAACTAAGTACTATTGGCGATCCGCGTCTTGAGGTAGTGCATGATGATGTGCTGAACTGTTCTGAGCATTTGCGTTCGCTGGGACTTCCTACTATTGATGCCGTCATCTCGGGCGTACCCTTTTCGTTTTTTCATCCGGCGGCGCGCGAACAAATCATCCGCAACACTGCCCGGGCGATTGATCATGGCGGCGCATTTATCGTATATCAATATACGCCGCTTATTCTCGGGCTCCTCAAAAAATATTTTCTACGGGTACATGTCGGTTTTGTAGGCAGAAATCTGCCGCCATACTTTGTAATGGTGGCCGAAAAATAGGTTGGTGCGAAAGTTATAAACAGCCTCTCACGTCTTACGTATGTTACTATAAATAGCATGGCACGCAGGAAGAACGTGCACGACACGATCTTTAAGATATTTCTCGTAATCTTTGTAGCAGGGGAGGCGCTCATTGTGTTTCGCATCTTTGTTTTTTCGTTTGAACCAGTCTATCCGCTGTTTTCGTTTGGGCCGGTAAAAAAAGCTGAGTCCACGTTTGCCCTCCAAACACTGCCGGGCGAAATGCTCGCGCGCTACCGCAACCGCGCATACGGTTTTACCCTGAACTATCCCGTTTTTGGCAACTGGCCGGCAGTTACAGAGTCCGAAGCGAAAGATGGCACATATCTAGCGCTGGGCAATTGGATCGGCAAACTGGGAGCTAAAAAAGAAGAAAGCTTTCTACTCTATGTACGTGACAATAGTGTTAAAACATCATTCAAGAACTGGTTTGTGAGCGAAGTCGATCCTAAGGGCATATTGGCAAAGCAGGGCAGTGTGATTGTGGCGGATCTCGCGAACCACTGGAAGCTCCGCTATATTTCGAAACCATTTCCAAAGGGCTATCTTACCGACCAGGCTGACAGTTCCGTACCCGTGTGCCGATACTATCTCACCCCGCCGTCAGCAAATTATTTCCTGACGTTATGTCCCGGTGCGTCGCTGAATCTTTCGGCGCACGGCTTTGATAGCACTTTTGAGCAGAAGTTTATGATGGATATCGCGAATTCCTTGAACGAGAGCTAATAATTTCTGGTAGCGCAGAGTGTGTCTTATTGAGCCCCACCTCGGGCCTTATTTTTTGCCTAGCCCTTTACAATATATAAAATTTATTTTATAATCTCCGCTAGTAAAATAAGTACCTCGACGCAATGAAGGGAGCACTACATGAGCGCGAGTACTCCGCCTGCCGGACCGTTCTACCGCGACCTGGATGAACTTCTGATCGGGAACGCGAGCTTTTACTCCCAGATGCGCAAGATTGCCGAACGAATCCTCAGAAGGGCTCGGATCAAACCGTACATGCTCTGCATCGGCTTGCTGGCGGAGATCACTCCCGAGGCCATGGAAGAGGTCATGGGGCGGCTCTACCAGGCCGTCGTGTACTTTGCCGGCGTGAACAATGAGGAGGTTTTTTCTCCGGCACCATTCGAGCGCCGCGCCAGCGCACTGCGGTTGGTGCGCGAGGATGTGCTAGGCACCCAGTTCCTCGAGGTGTTCTACGGAGGGCTCTTCGCTTCCGGACTAGTGCAGGGCGTGTACTTTCTGCCTGGCTGGCAGCGCAGCGTAGTGAATGGTGTTCTCAAATATCAGCTGGCGCTCGATGCCCACCTACCGATTCGAATACTCAGAAACGACTATCATCTTCGACCGTACGACCAGTGCTTCGAGCCAACGGAATGACCTTTCTGGGCGCCCCTGCTACTGCGGCGGGCGCCCACTTCTCTATATTGACTTCCTAATTTTTGAGCCCTATAATATTGCTCTAAAAAGAAATAGGTCGTCCTGCTCGTTCCCTTATTTTCCCTTCCAAGGTAAGGGAACGAACAGGGCGTCTTGTCCTCACATCTATACATAGGTGTGGGGACGTGCTACTAAAACACCTCGCCAAGCGAGGTGTTTTAGTTTTCGGTATTTGTAGATGTTTAAAAGACAGGCGGCGAGGAGATTCCAAGATGGAACCTCCTCGCCGGGGTGGGTGGGCACC
>JBGOTK010000034.1:0-7668 GCA_041476445.1 Minisyncoccia bacterium
CGTAGTCTCGGCCGCGCTCTTCTTTGTTATTACGCGAGCACTTTTCGGTTCTGAGGGTATCATGATCTTCTACGCCGCGCTCGTTGGTCTAGCGGTCACGGCACTTATGGTCGTGGTGACCGATTACTACACCGCCAAAAAATATCGCCCTGTGCAATCCATCGCCCAGGCCTCGACCTCGGGGCATGGTACGAATATCATTTTAGGTCTTTCGGTTGGCATGGAGTCTACCACGCTCCCCATTCTTATCATTGCCGCTGCCATTATTTCGAGCTACGCATTTGCCGGGCTTTATGGCGTGGCCGTTGCCGCGGTTTCGATGCTTTCAGTAGCGGGTATTGTCATCGCGATCGATTCATTCGGTCCCATCACGGATAACGCCGGCGGCATTGCTGAGATGACGAACGCTCCCGAAGAGGTGAGAAAAATAACTGATGCTTTAGACGCGGTAGGGAACACCACAAAAGCGGTAACCAAAGGCTATGCCATTGCTTCGGCGGGTCTCGCGGCCCTGGTACTCTTCTCAAGTTATGTGGAAGAGCTGCACAAGTTCACTGCCGATCTAATTTTTGACCTTCAGGATCCCTATGTACTCGTCGGCTTGTTTCTTGGGGCGGCG
The DNA here is from genome assembly GCA_041476445.1 of Minisyncoccia bacterium. Lineage (GTDB taxonomy): Bacteria > Patescibacteriota > Minisyncoccia > UBA6257 > JACOXY01 > JBGOTK01. The sequence goes on from JBGOTK010000034.1 coordinate 620, forward strand.
CTGCCGTATCTCTTTGCTTCTATTGCCATGAAGTCGGTGGGCAAGACCGCGGGCGCGGTCGTCGAAGAAGTGCGCCGACAGTTTAGAGAAATCCCTGGCATTATGGACGGCACTGCTAAACCCGACTACGGCCGGGCGGTGGATATTGTAACTAAGGCAGCGCTTGAAGAAATGATCGTGCCGGCGATTCTGCCTATTGCCTCGGTTATAGCGGTAGGCTTACTTGGCAAAGAGGCGCTCGGTGGGTTTCTTATCGGCGGGATGATCTCGGGACTATTCGTGGCGCTCTCCATGACTTCGGGCGGCGCGGCCTGGGATAATGCTAAAAAATATATCGAAGACGGCAATTATGGCGGCAAGGGCTCTGATGCTCACAAGGCGGCGGTAACCGGCGACACAGTAGGGGACCCCTACAAAGACACGGCCGGACCGGCGATCAATCCGCTTATTAAAGTTATTAATATCGTAGCGCTGCTGCTTGTCCGATTTATCAGATAAATTACGTGTTAGGTATCAAGTGTCAGGTATCAGATTTTTATTAGCGCGGGCTGGTTTTCTTGACACATGACACATGACGCCTGATACTTAACAACTGCTATGAACCTAATACCAACCGTTATCGAAAAATCACAGTTCGGCGAGCGAGCCTACGACATCTACTCGCGGCTGCTTAAGGAACGCATCATCTTTTTAGGCGGCCCGATTTCGGACGCGGTGGCGAATAGCATCATCGCCCAGCTTTTATTCCTCGAATACGAAGACGCGAAACGCGACATCAAGCTTTATATCAATAGTCCGGGCGGATCAGTCACGGCCGGCCTGGCTATTTACGATGCGATGCAGCACGTGAAACCGGACGTTTCGACAACCTGCGTGGGCATGGCCGCCTCTATGGGCGCGGTGCTCTTGGGTGCCGGAAAAAAGGGCAAGCGCTTTGCCCTGCCGAACGCGGATATCCTGCTTCACCAGGTAATGGGCGGCGCTGAAGGACAGGCGATCGAGATTGAAATCACCGCCCGGCACATCATCAAGATTAAAGACCGGCTGAATCTGATTCTCTCAAAACACACCGGCCAGCCGATTGGGAAAGTCGAGAAAGACACCGATCGCGACTTCTACATGAACGCGGAGGAGGCGGTAAAGTACGGGTTGATCGATAAGATTATCAAAGGCAAGATTGAGCCTAAATAACCCCCCACCTGTTGGGATCAAAGCACGGTTATATTTACTGTTCGAGCCGTAAGGCGGCTTTCGCCTCTGATAGAGCCTAAAATAAGCTTGTGACCAACAGGTGGGGGGTTTGCTGTGATCGGAAAATAGGCTTAACTCCCACACCTACCCGTCCAGACGCACGGTACTCATTCTCAAACAAAGGCGCAGGGTATTTTACACGGTTTCGATAGAAAATTTTTGCGTTTTGTTTCTGGTAGGTGTGGGGGTAAAATTACACTATGTCCATGACCAAAGACGAGGCCATTTATGAACTACTTACCCGTGGCGTAGAAGAGGTGATCCAAAAAGAACACCTCGAGGCGGCGCTCCGCTCCGGCAAAAAACTGCGGGTAAAACTGGGCATCGACCCCACTTCGCCGAACATTCATATCGGGCGAGCCGGATCATTATGGAAGCTTAGGGCGTTTCAGGAATTGGGCCACAAAATCATTTTCATAGTCGGGGACTTTACCGGCCTCATCGGGGACACGTCGGACAAGGACTCCGAAAGACCCATGATGACCGAAGCGCAGATAAAGCAAAACATAAAGACGTACTTTAAACAGGCCTCAAAAATAATCGATCCCAAGAAAAGCGAGATGCACTATAACTCCAAGTGGCTCAAAAAACTTGGCTTTTTGGAAATCGGGAAAATGGCGGATGCGTTTGGCCTCCATGAATTTGAGTCCCGTGAAAATATCAGTAATCGTCTCAAGGCCGGCAAGCGCATTTCGCTCCGGGAACTTTTATACCCGATTATGCAGGGCTACGATTCAGTGGCGGTAAAAGCCGACGTGGAGATCGGTGGCACGGATCAGCGCTTTAATTTACTGGCTGGCCGGGTCATTCAGCCACTTTACGGTCAGAGGCCGCAAAATATCATGACGGGCACTTTGCTCGAAGGTACTGACGGGCGCAAGATGTCCTCCTCCTGGGGCAATGTCATAAATATTACCGACACGCCGAACGATATGTTCGGTAAAGTGATGTCGATACATGACGAGCTAATTGAGAAGTATTTTATTTTAGCGACCAGAATTCCCATGCCGCGTATTCGGGAGGCCATAAGCTCTCATACCAACCCACGCGATCAAAAACTTGCTCTCGCACGCGAAATTGTCACTCTCTACCACGGAGAAAAGTCTGCAGAAAAGGCAGCGGATGAATTCAGGCGCGTGTTTTCGAAAAAAGAAGCGCCCAGTGATATGCGAGAGGTGAAAATAGTTTCGGGCACGTTGATAATCGATGTATTGATTGCCATTGGGATTTCCTCGAAAAGCGAAGCTCGCCGATTGTTGCAGCAAAATGCCGTTGAGCTTGATGGAGAAAGAATTAGCAACCCCAATCAAGAAATTTCTGCCGGCATGCTTAAAGTAGGGAAAAATAGGTTTTTCCGAATTCTAACAAAATAATCCCATTACCCTAGAAGGTAGAAGTAGTAGGGTCCTTCAGCTTTAGTTTTTTCAAAAAGCTATTCTTTTCTTCCCATTCTCCTATTTATTTCTCGTTGCTCTCGCAGCTGTTGTTCTTTTAGCTTTGCTGTTCTTTGTCGTTCCTCGTCCTGCCTTTGTGCTGTTTGTGCTCGCTCTAATGCTTGTTGTTCGTCCAGAGCTTCTCTATTTCTTTGGTCCGTCAGTCGTTGTGCTTCCCTCCTCGCTGCTTCACTTGCCCGCTCTTGTGCTTGTTGTTGGTCTAGTCCCCCCTGTCTTATTTGTGCTTCCCTTCGTGCTTCTCCCACTGCTACTTCTCTACCCACTCGAGCATGCACTTCTGTTTCTCTTTCTTGTTCCCTCCCTCGTATTTCACGTTCAACATTGATTTTTTTACCTCGCTGCCCCTCGGTGTTCGAAGCAATTTGTTTGAATAAATTATCTCTCTTAGCCACTTGAAAGTTGTCGCTATTTTTTGCGCCATCTGTCTCCGCCAGTACCTCGATAAACTGTGAATCACGGAGCAATCGCGGTGATATCTCGTTAAGACGATCAAAATTCAGCAAACTTCCGCTTTCTCTGGCCATTCTTAGAATCATTTGCGGAGAATCACTTATAGCATCGCGGTATTCTTCTATGGCGGCTTCATTTCTCAACCCGTCTTCTTCTACGATTGATACTCCTTCTCTAACTGGTATCGGAAGCTCAATCATCATGTCTCGAATATCTTCTCCGCCGGTAGCGACTCTTCTATAGTTTTGATTTGCCCGACTCTGAAGTTCAGAAGACTGTTGTAGCATGCCCTCGCGCTCTTGTTGCCTGTTCGGATCATTTATGTCAATGTCCCGAGCGCTTCTGGCTAATGCCTCAGCTCTCTCCTTGAGCTCTTTTGCCTCTGCGAATAGCCCATCGATTTTTTTCTTATATTTTCCGACCGCCGGGCTTAGAGGCTCATTCTCAATTAAGTTCTTTTGAGCGTCGTCTGCTGCTCCGCCTGGTATTTGTGCTGGTTGTTCCTCTGCCGGCATTTTGTCATAATTTGGCATATTTTTCTTCGAAAACCGCACTGTGGATTCCTTAATGTATTAAGGAAATTACGACTTTTTTATTAACCCCATTATATCCCAGTTCCTCGTTTGAGCAACAACCTATTTACTTCTTCTCGTGAGCGTGAGTTTCTCTTAATTTACCCATCTCTATTTTTTCTTCCAGCTTCTATCCTCGGGTCTGCGATTGATAAACCAGGGGTCGTTTCTTTTGTCCCACCAGTTGTCCGGATGGGTCTTGAGCAGTAACTTCCCCACTTTTTTGCCCGCGAGGGTTTTGATGCGTTGATACGCTTGTTTAGCCCAAGCTTTTGCCTTGGCATTTCCTTTAGACTCCTCCTCGCGCATAGTGGCAAGCCACTCGAGCTGGTCGGCGTCTTTGGCTAGCTTCGCCTCGAGCGTTTCTTTAGCGGCCGCTTCATCGTAAGCGGCTTTTATGTCTTTACCAAAAGGAACTGACTCCGAAATATTCTGAATCGCTTGGGCTTCCGCCAGCCGGCCATAGCGCTGATGAACGTAGTTCAGATCAGAAGTTCTTCCTTCGCCCAAGTCATGAAATAGTGAAAGTAAAATTACCTTATTTCGATCGGCTTTGGGCGTGAGGTAGCTTAAGGCATAACCAATAAAAATAGTGCGCAGCGTATGTTCGGCGACACTCTGTTGACCTGTACCTAAAAACCATAACCCCGAGCGCGGTGTTTTACTCAAAATGCCGCTCTCGTAGATAAAGTTAACAATTGATTCGAGTTTCTTATCACGCATAAATCTTCTTCGCTTTGCTTAATAGGTAGTCCCGCCTCACTTAGTATAAATTTAAGCTAGCGTTCCTCCAAGTTTTCGGAACCTGCCTACCGCAGGCAGGCTCGGCGGGATTCCCGAAAACACGAATCCCGCCTTATGGGCGGGATGGTGTTTTCTGGTCAGTGCCCTTCCTCGGTCTCTGACCTTTGAGATGCAGGCAGTATGAAGGTTTTCTGAGGCCCCTCCTATATCGTAGGTGAAATACCCCGGTCGTGGGCTATTTTAAAATATCTTGCAAACTACTTTTTAATATCTTAACAGCATTTGGAATACGATCAGTAAAGTTTTTCTTGGATCGATATTCTACTTTTCTTGCCGCCACCAATAAATGATACATTGAGACTAACGGATCGAGCGCTAGATCCCCATAACCTTGGTCAAAATAGGCCCTGTCTGTTGGTGATAAGTAGAAGTGAGCAACTGCAATATCATGCCGTGGATCCCCAGCAGAGGCACCCGCTAAATCAATGATGCTCGTGATCCTCTCCCCGTCGGTAAATATATGAGCACCATGAAAATCATCGTGCAAAAAAGAGGCTCGCGGTACCTCGGTTTCAGAAATCTCTCCAAAAATTCTCTCTATTACCCCACACTCCGGTGTTTCTAAAAATCCATGTTCAGTAAGATACATGAGATCTGGTTTATAATGTTCGACATAATCTTTCACGCTTGGCGAACTTCCTTCTAGCTCGCCGTCATGCAGCTTCAGTTTACCAAAGCCACTCAACGTAATATCGTGAATTTTTCTTAAGGTCTGACCGGCCATTTGTAAAACTTTGGAACTTCTTTGTTCTGGCGTCAGTCGATTCAACGCGATTCCCTCTGCGGCTGTTTGAACTACAATAGACCTTTCAATATATTTAGCGACTTCTCTAAACGCTAATGTTTGTGGGGTCGGTATGCCATTTTGACGCAATAGTTCTTGCGCAATCATTTCAACTTGGAAATGCAACAGGTGAGCACTAGCGCCAATCTTTATAAAGACTTTCTGATCGCCCAGTAGTCCAGAATATACTTCGCTATGATCGCCTAAGTCTTTTGGATCCAGTGGTGAGAGATCCCTTATATTCAACTTAAGATCGTCCTCGATGACAGCTTGGACGTTTGCCAAATCCAAGAACTCTCTTCCTTTTGGGTATAGCAAATCTGAATTTCGTTCCAGCTTAGTCATTGTTATTAACCTATTGACCCACTCCAGTCGGGTCTCACTAGCAAGTGCCCTCGGAAGCCTGCCTGCCAGCAGGCAGGGAATCGCCTCCTACTCTCGCCTCGCCAGTCGCTCGGCTCGGTATTAGGCTAGTCTCTCGCGGTCTCGGCGTACTCGCCGAGACATCGCTCCGAGCTTCGATTCCTTCTCATACAACCATAAATGGTTGTATTCTCGTGCACAAACACAGAGTGTTTGTGCCCTCGGAAGGAATCGAACCCTCATCAGCGGGATAGAAGCCCGCTGCTTTATCCATTAAGCTACGAGGGCAGATGGACGATTTTAGAGTAATGGAAATTGAGTAGCGAATCAAGAAAATATATGGTACTTTCTTTACATTCGCTAGAGGTTAACGGGCCTGCCCGCCGAAGCCTTGGCGTAGGCGGGGTGTAGTATACCGGTAGTACGGCTGCTTTGGGAGCAGTTAGACCGAGTTCGATTCTCGGCACCCCGACAAAAATCATCCTTATTTCATATTCCTATGAAGCTTTTTGTCTGGGATTTTCACGGCACTCTAGAGAAAGGTCATGAAAAGACGGTTGTCGAGCTCATGAATGCGGTGTTGAAAGAAAACGGCCATGCGGCAGAGGCCGATCTCGTGCTTCTCGACAATACATATGGCCGCAAGTGGCAAAAAATTTTCGAGGAGCTATTGCCTAATGAAACTCGCGAAACTCACCTTGAGCTTGAAAAGAAAGCTGTTCTCTTTGCGCACGAACATTGGGATTTAGTAACACAGAATATTAAACCGAACGATCATTCTTTGGATGTATTATCTAAAATCGCCGAACATAACGATCAAATTTTGATTTCGGCGGTTGGTCGTGATGACTTAATAAACTTTATGAAGGCTGTTGGTGTAGATAGTATTTTTCCCGAAGGGAAGTATTTTGCCGTGTATGATACCGATCGCGAACCTACCAGCAAGCAGCAGATTCTTGAAAACTACTTAATAGGAAAACAATATGAAAAAATTATTAATATCGGCGACTCGCCCGGCGATATGATTCCGGTAGCAAACAGTACTCACTATCTCTATGTGCATGCCGGCAGAACATTTCGAGAATGTAATCCTGATTATCGGATTAATGATTTAAGAGAAGTTTTAAAAGAAATTTAAATATTTTTCGCACGCTAGGAAACTTTTTCAAAAAACTTTCTCAAAAAGTTATGCACACCCTTGTAATTTATGAGCATAAGACTATACTTTTTTTAACAAATAAATTTTCATCAATTTTTATTCACTGCGCGTCAAAAAAGTTTTTCATCTAGAAAAGTGCTAATGCGTGCGGGGAAGAAATGGAAAAAAATATTCCCGGAGTCCATCCATACGGGAAACATCTTATCATAGAC
>JBGOTK010000035.1:0-7642 GCA_041476445.1 Minisyncoccia bacterium
GCTTCTTTTGACTTTAGCCACTTGATACGTGGGATATCAGTAGAGGCAATAGGCAAATGAAAAAAACTGGCAACTTCTTCGCTCGAGAGCACCATTGAAGTTCCCGCGTCGTATTCGCGAAACGAGAAGGCATAGATGAGATTAGCCGGTTTTCGAGGCGCTACAACACGGAAACTGTTGCGGACCGGGGCCGCAAACTGCGAAAACCCCGCTGCCATGCCGGAGAGGACATGCTCGGCCTGCATCTGGTTCTTAGCCGAGGCAACGAGGCGTACGTTCACTCTAAAAAGCGGCTTACTAAGCTTAGTTTCAAGTGCTTTTACGCCAGCATCATTCACTACGAGTCGTTCTTTTTTCTCCGCTTCTTCTTTTTTACTTTTAAAACTTTTTGAAATTTCACCGAATGACTTCACGAGGTTAGACTTTAACACCGTTTCAAGTGGTTCAGCGCGCTTCAATGCTTCGAGCAGCCGCGAAATCGATTTACGCGCCTCGGTGTCCGCGGGTCGCATGATTACCTGTATGGCGCCGCCTTCGCCTACTTCGTCAAGTTTCGAGAGACCACTCACCATGGGCGCAAACGTATCGCTCTCCATTTCAAGATAGGTGCGGATGGGGAGCGCGAAGTGGTCTTTTTGGGAAATATACGCGGCCAAACTCACACCGTCCGCGTTGAAGGGATTATAGTCTTCGGCGCCGAGGATTTCCGCATTCGGCCAAATGCCGTGGATTTGTTTAACCGCCGCTTCGCTTTCATCGCGCGGTACCCCGAGATAAAAGTGAATCTCTTCGCCGATATGGTGTACTGCCGCCTCAAAAAGAAAAGGCTGCTTTAAAGCAGCGAGCGCGGCAAACAATTGTTCCGTGGCATTGATTTCCCCCTTTACGTTCGACTCTTCTTTTTTCTCCTGCGGGATACGGATCGAAAAAAGCGCGATATTCAATCCGCGCAAAATCCGGTTTTCCTTGTTTTTTTTGAAAAGGACCGTGCCAAGCCAAACTCCTAGCCCAACAACAAGGATGGCCAGAATTGCGATGAGATAATTCATTACAGTAAGCCTCGTTTTTGCAGTTCCGGATAGATCTTTGTGGCGAGCGCATCGTGAAGCGCATCCACCATAAACGCACCGGACTTTGCCGCCTCAGCAAATGCCTTCGCAAAACCGTCACGCAGCGAAACTTCAATGAGTCGCTCCACTTCGAGGCGACGACCGGCTGGCTCGTCCTGCATATACACAGGCAAAAATCCTCCCGCGTCAGAAGCTTTCGAGGTATTCGCCTGCTGTGGCACACTTTGAGGAATAAAGGCGCGCAAACTTTCTTTCGCGGCTTCGCGCGGACGCATTTCCTTATGCTCAGCGCTGTTTTTCACCGCCCTTACTTCAGCCTCGAGCTTTTTTATATCGCTCTCGAGCGCCCGTTCCAGTGAAAATGGTGTAATCTCGCCTGCCATGTACGTGAGGAAGTTCGATTAGAGTTATCCCGATTTGTATCAACTGCTGTATTTGTTTATTATAACATACGATGACTCGATACATTTTCGTGGTTGGCGGCGTGATGTCAGGTATCGGGAAAGGCGTCTCTACAGCGTCTATCGCGCGCATCCTGCACGACAAAGGATTCGCGACTACGGCAGTAAAAATCGATCCGTATATCAACGTGGACGCGGGCACCATGAATCCAATTGAGCACGGCGAAGTATTCGTGACGGAGGATGGCGACGAGTGCGACCAGGACGTCGGCAACTACGAACGGTTTTTGAATACCAATATTTATCGTTCAAACTACATGACGACCGGCCGCATTTATCAGGCAGTCATCAATCGAGAAAGAAATCTCGAGTACAAAGGCAAATGCGTCGAGGTGGTGCCCCATATTCCCGAGGAGGTCATCGCGCGCATCAAGAACGCCGGCAAAGTAAACAAGGCTGAATTTGTCCTTATCGAAGTGGGCGGCACCGTCGGCGAGTACCAAAATCTGCTCTTTTTGGAAGCTGGCCGCATGATGAAACTGCGCGAACCAACCAATGTGCTTTTTGTACTCGTGAGCTACCTGCCCGTGCCCTCTACGGTCGGTGAAATGAAAACGAAACCGACCCAGTATGCGGTGCGCACCCTGAACACCGCTGGCATCCAGCCGGATATAATCCTCGCGCGCTCCATACGGCCGCTTGATCGGCCGCGCAAAGAAAAATTGTCGGTCTTCTGCAACATGGCGCCGGAAGACATCATCTCCGCGCCAGATGTGAAAAATATTTATGAGGTGCCAATTAATTTCGAAAAGGAAAATCTCGGGAACCGAATTCTGAAAAAAGTAGGGCTTAAGCCCAAGCGCTTAAACGGGGCAAAGTGGCGCGCATTTTACCAAAAGTCTCTTACCGCCAAGAAACCGGTGAAAATCGCTGTGATAGGTAAGTATTTCAATACTGGAGATTTTACCCTTGTCGATTCCTATCTTTCCGTCATCGAATCCATTAAGCACGCGGCCTGGGCACAGCGCGCTAAGCCGGAGATCCACTGGATTAACTCGGAAGTATATGAAAAACATCCCGCGCGCGTTAAGGAGCTTAAGCAGTATTCGGGCATCATCGTGCCGGGAGGTTTTGGCTCGCGCGGTGTAGAAGGGAAAATCGCCGCTATTCGTTATGCCCGCGAACATAAAATCCCCTACTTCGGTCTCTGCTACGGTATGCAACTTGCCGTCATCGAATATGCCCGTCACGTGTGCGGCCTTAAGGGCGCAAATACCACCGAGGTTAACCCAAAAACACCACATCCCGTGATCGATATACTCCCCGAGCAGCTCGAATTGCTGCGTCAGAAGAATTACGGTGGCTCGATGCGCCTCGGTGGTTACGCCTGCCGCCTTAAAAAAGGTACTACCGCCTATGGGGCTTATAAACAAAGCTTAATCACTGAACGCCATCGACATCGGTTTGAGGTGAATAATGATTATCGGGATACCTTGGAAAAACACGGCTTGATTTTTTCAGGCGTGAATCCGGAAAAAAACCTGGTGGAAATCTCGGAACTTAGGAATCACCCGTTCTTTTTGGGTACGCAGTTCCATCCCGAGTTCAAATCACGGCCGCTTGAGCCACACCCGCTCTATATGCGCTTTATTGCCGCGAGCCTTAAGCGGCGCGTTTCAAATGTCGCTCGCAACCGTTCATAATAAAATCGCCCAAACACTCACCCGCCCGAATGTCATTTTGCTCAGCCTCATTATTGGGGTGGCGGTTTTTTTGCGCTTTTTCATGCTCGCCGGAACGCCGCCGGGTCTTTACCCCGACGAGGCGGTAAACGGCATAAACACGCTCCAAGTGCTCGAGGAGCACGCGATCAAGGTATTTTATCCGGAAAATTTCGGCCGCGAGGGGCTCTTCATGAATATCCAGGCAATCTTTGTCTGGCTCTTCGGCACGGAGGCTTGGACACTGCGTTTTGCGAGCGGCCTCTTCGGCGTCGGAACGGTGCTGGGCATATATTTTCTCGGCAAAGAACTCTTTCGAAATGAACTCAGCGCGCCTTTTACTGCGCGGAGCGACCCGCCGTCAAGCGGACTTCAGGCCATGGAGCGTGCGGGTGTTTTTTCACGCTACATTCCCAATGATTTCTTTCGTCACTCCCGACCCATATGGCTGGGGTTGCTCGCTTCGTTTTTTCTAGCCACCAGCTTTTGGCACATCAATTTTTCGCGCATCGGTTTTCGTGCCATCATGTCTCCTTTCTGGAGTATTTGGGGCTTTTATTTCATCCTCCTCGCCTTTCGCAGACTGCGCGAACAGGCGCCGCTCGCGAGGACACTTGGCTACTCTCTTTTGGGAGGCCTCTTTTTTGGCATGGGATTTAATTCCTATATTTCCTATCGGGTAATGCCGGCCCTACTGCTCGTTGCCTTTATCTACCAAATTCTCAAAAGGAAAGAGGTAATGGGGGGGCTCTGGTTGCATTTCGGTGTCATAGCAGCAGGCTGCGTACTAGTCATATTGCCGCTCGCGGCGTACTTTATCCAAAATCCGCAGGATTTTTTAGGCCGGACAAGCCAAGTTTCTATACTAAGCTCGGCGAATCCTGCGCGCGAATTTGCACTGAACATTATTAAAACGGCGGGCATGTTTAATGTGGCTGGTGACTTTAACCAGCGCCATAATATTGCGGGCGAGCCCGAGTTATATTGGCCTATCGGGATTTTTTTACTGGTTGGTCTCTGGCAAGGTTTGCTCCGCATTGTGAAGCCGGGGGGCAAAGACCGCTTTCCGGTCATATTCTTGTTTGGCTGGCTGCTACTTGCCCTGCTCCCGGTAGTAGCCTCAAACGAAGGCATCCCACACGCACTCCGCGCCATACTTGCCATCCGGCCTGTATTTCTTTTCACCGCCCTCGGTGCTATGGCCAGTTATGAGTTTCTCGTCGCCGAAATAAGCGCGCATCCCGCCATCCGGACCGTGCCGTCACTCAATCTCATTCATACGTTTAGTATTATCTTCGTCGCGCTGCTCGTTCTTGAAGCCTATACGGCTTATTTTTTGAATTGGGCAATGGATCCAAAAACCGCAGAAGCGTTTAATAAACCCGTCACCGATTATGCCTATGATTTACGCGCGCTACCGAATGAGCTTAAAAAGTATGTTATCATCCCTGACGGCGACATGGGCATTAACGTCGTCCAATTCCTCACTGATACCTATACCGACAAAAAACAGAAAGAGCACAATTTGTATTACTATACCCCTGATCAAATTAAAAAACTCACCAAACAAGAACTGGAAGGCATCTACGTTTCACAGATTCCATAAATATAAGAGTGGCTCATAACATTCTCACATTCTTAAGAATGTGAGAATGTTATGATTTATTTTAGCTGTGTTTGATTTCCATTACATCGCCGTCTAGAACAACATATTCTTTGCCTTCGGTGCGCATGAGTCCTTTTTGTTTCGCGCCGCTCCAACTACCCGCCTCAATAAGTTTGTCCCATTGAATAACGTCGGCACGGATAAACTTCTTTTCGAAATCGCTGTGAATCGCCCCAGCCGCCTCGGGCGCTTTTTCACCGCGCACAATCGTCCAAGCGCGCGTTTCGTCCTCACCGGTAGTGAAAAAACTGATAAGTCCCAAGATTTTATAGGCTTCGCGAATTACGGGTGCTAAATCAAAATCCGCGTCTGAAAGATCGGCTACTACATAGGATGAGCCGAGGGCGGCGATGCCTTGTTTTAGCACCTCGGGCACATCTTCCTCCTTGCCGTTTATCAGATAAAACATCGCTTTAGCGGTTAACAGGTTCAGATTTTTTACTGCCGGGTCATTCGCAAAATTTTTTAGCAGCTCCCCTCGCTCGAGTTTACGTTTTAATTCCCCCATGAGTTCCAGTTCGCGTACTGCCTCTTTTTTACCAGTCTTAGCCTCTCCTTCAATGGTCTTGAGGCGCTTGTCTACGCTTTCGAGATCCTTGAGTATAAGCTCGGTATTTATGATCTCCATATCCCGCATTGGGTCCGTCGTTTCCTCAACATGGATAATCTCGCTTGCCGGAAAGGCACGCACAACCTGCACAATCGCCTGTACCTCTTTAATATGCATGAGAAATTGATTGCCTAGCCCCTCGCCCTTCGAGGCGCCTTTCACGAGCCCCGCGATATCATAAAATTCCACGATGGCCGGAATCTTCTTTTTTGATTTGCTGAGTGTCGCGAGTTTTTCAACTCGTTCATCGGGCACGGCAACCACACCGATATTCGGATCAATCGTCGCAAAAGGATAGTTCGCGATTACGATATCGTTTTTGGTAAGTGCCTTAAATAGCGTGGACTTGCCCACATTCGGGAGCCCGACGATGCCTAGCGATAGCTTCATAACTAAAGAATCTTACGTGAAAGCGATTCAAAAATAAAGTGCGCCCGAATCCTCCGAAGGAGGACCGGGCGCAGAGATGCGGTGGGAGCGTTACTGAGAGCGCTGCTCATAGAGGAGACGTTTTGCAGCAAGGATATTGCGACGGCCCTGATCGGTCACCCCATGCTCTTTTTCATGCAAATTTAGGGAGTAGCCGACACCCTCATGGCCGGAGTCATAGGCCTTGAGCGCTCCGCTCTTCACGAGAAAGGCGAGAGCAGCCTCGTAGCGACTCTCCTCGAAATTGAGGAACTTCCGCATGACATTCCTGCGGATGTTTGTCGCGGAGAGAGGGCTCCGTCCTGCGAAGGTCCGCAGCTGGGTAGGCACGATGAATCCGTAGACCAGAATGGCCTGGGCGTGCTCTCGGTCGATTTTGGCCGGAACCTCTACTGGCAGGAGTCGATGGTCGCTACCGCCGAGCGTAGCTTCAAGCATCAGTGCTGCCTCGGCCTGACGATCCTCCTCATTCTGCTGCTCGAGTTCATCCTCGGCCTCGAGTAGCCCAAAGGCAGTTTCTAAGGCCACGCTGAAATCATTGGCGTGCCGCACCTTCGAGAGGAGGTCATAGAAAAGCGCAAAATCAACGCGAGGAAATCTCAGCCGAGTTTGCCTTACCAACTCGAACCATCTTTCAGTCTCCACTTTATCCCTCCCGCGAATGGGGTGATGTTCTTATGTCCTAAGTGTTATTTTAACTTATTATTGTTTGTCTGTCAACTATAACGTAATCTTTCAGGACCTTGGAAACACTTAGAAAGAAAGCCAGGTATGCTGGAGCCTATGGCCTATTCCAAGAATCCCTTTTTACCTCGGGTCAGAATGGAGGCGGTGAATCTGGTGCGGTTGAAGGGTTGGGGTGTGCGCGAAGCGGCTCGGTACATTGGAGTGGCGCCGGGTACCATCTCGAAGTGGGTGGCCAGAGCTCCCAAGAAAGGATCGCAGGGTATCCCGACGCTCTCCTCACGACCCGAGCACTCACCGAATCGCATCAGTGAGCAGATAGAATGTCTGATCGTGGAGGAACGCAAGAAGCACAGCGAGTGTGGTGAGGTCATCTATCAAACTCTTTTGAAGCAAGGGGTCACTGTCTCCCTCTCCTCAGTACACCGCACGCTCGATCGTTACTCACTTACCAAGAAACGGAGCATCTGGAAACGGCGGCATCGGAGCGAACCTCGTCCGGACATCGTATTACCTGGAAATTTGGTGGAAGTGGATACGATCCATATTATGAAAGGTCAGGAGGAAAGAACCTACGTGTATACGCTTATCGATGTGGCCTCACGCTGGGCCTATGCCTGGGCGAGCGAGAAGATCAATGTCTGGCAGAGTATTTTCTTTGTGAGAAATGCATTGCGTCAGGCATCCCTTCCCTTCCAGATGCTCCAGTCGGATCACGGACCAGAGTTCTCGCAGCATTTCTCCGAACGGATCTCGATACCGCATCGTCATTCGAGAGTACGGATGCCGAATGATCAAAGTCATGTCGAGCGCTTCAATCGGACGATTCAGGAGAAGTGTCTCAGATACGTAGAGCCGCTATACTACAATCAAGCCATCGAGACGTGGCTGCGCTATTACAATCACGAACGTTTGCATATGGGGTACTCTAAGCCAGTTGGCACAAGCTTCTAGAATGGAAGCATATGTACCAACTCAACCAGGTTCCGTCAGAGAAGCAGATTAGAAAGTTCCTGCGAAGGATCGTATTCGGAAAGAATGTATTTTGTCCGCAGTGTCGA
>JBGOTK010000036.1:0-7637 GCA_041476445.1 Minisyncoccia bacterium
ATGAAGGCGGTAATGGTCGCAACCAACATGGCGGGCCGCGGCGTAGACATTATTTTGGGTGGCAATCCGCCGGACGAGGCAAGCGCGAATAAGGTGCGCGAGATGGGTGGACTCCACGTGATCGGCACCGACCGGCACGACGCGCGCCGTATCGATAATCAGCTGCGCGGCCGCTCGGGCCGGCAAGGCGATCCCGGCTCGTCGCAGTTCTTTCTTTCGCTTGAGGACGATCTCATGCGCATTTTCGGCGGTGACCGGGTGAAGGGGCTTATGGGATCACTCAACCTACCGGCAGGTACGCCAATCGAATCGCGGTTTGTTTCCCGCGCGGTTTCGCAGGCCCAAGCTAAGGTGGAGGGCATGAACTTCGACACCCGCAAGCACTTGCTTGAATATGACGACGTCTTAAACAAGCAGCGTCTCGGTTTTTACCGCAAGCGGCAAGGGTTTTTGACCGCGCTTTCAAAAGAGAAGCTTGAGGAGTTACTTGGGGAGGCGATCCTCGCGGAAATCCCGAAAATAGTGGATCAGCTTTATGCCGCAGCCGAATCCGGTGAACCGAATTTTGATACCTTCCGGCTCATGGTGCAGGAAACCAATATTGTAAAAAATAACGATAGCTTTAAGGAACTTGTAGAAAAGGCGAAAACACTTTCATCCGACGAAGCAAAAGCTGAACTCGAGGGATACCTCACTGAATCCCTTAGAGAGCGCATCAAAGATGCGGCCAATGATCCAAACACCACGCCGCGCGTGATGGGCGTCCTCGACATGCTCTGGATGAGCCATCTTGAAAATATGGAATCGCTTTCCGAGTCTGTCCGGCTCCGCGCCTACGCACAGCACGACCCACTTGTCGAATACCGTCGCGAGGGACACAGGCTTTATACCGAACTCTTCGAAAGCTTTAGTGCCTGGCTCTTTATGAATCTTTTCCGCGGATTGTCGTTGTCTGGTGGGAGCCAGGTTACCGTTCAGCCGGCGATAGCAGTACCCAAACAGCTCGACAAACGGTTCGATGGCGTAGGGAGAAACGATCTCTGCCCGTGCGGCAGTGGCAAGAAGTTTAAGAAGTGCCATGGACAATAAAGAAGCGAGATTTAATCTGGAGTTTAGCTTTCTTGAAGATCCAAAGATTCTTGAATTAAGTAAGCTCATCGATACAATTTTAAGTTTGGAGACACAAGAAGATAGACGAATACAAATGCTCTCTGAGTTAAGGGTAAAATGGGAACGGGTTCAAGAAGAGTGTGTAAAAGAAGCTCGAACACATCCCGAACACGTAAAGTCCTTTCTTGAGTTTGTGAGCTATACTCTCCGGTTGCTTAGTGCCGGAGGTGTAAATCTTGGCAGATCACGGATTGGAAATTTTATTGATGAAAAAAATAACGAATTATCACCTTATTTTGATACATTCTTTAACCGCTAGTTTATTTTATGAAGTGAATGAAGCGCCAAAACAGAACCCCTGCGCGGCACCTTCCGCCGGACATTATTACGTCCGCGCCCAATGCAAGAAACGAGATAGCTAATTGCAACTATCTTATGTAACTATGGACGAAAAACGACAAATTGTGGTTGCGGCAGCACTCATACGAAATGATGAAGGAAAGTTCTTATTTCAAAGGCGCGTTGACCCGCTAATTACAGCCGCCGATGGCAAGTGGGAAATTCCTGGTGGCAAGGTGGATTGGGGAGAAAATCCGAAAGAAACTGCCAAGCGTGAAGCAAAAGAGGAGACTGGCTGCACTATTCACATAAGACGCTTGCTGCCCTTTGTGCATTCGAATATATATATCCGTACCGATGGTAAAAGCCAACATGTGCTCGTTTTGTGTTTTGAGGCGGATTTCACGGGCGGTACACCCATGCCGATTGATAAAAAAGTTTCAGAGGTAGGTTGGTTTACCAAAGATGAGGCGAAAAAACTCGATATGCTGACCGGCATTTGGGATTTTATTTCGCTTGTAGAAAAATGATAAAGTATACCTAATGGATAACCAGCTTCTGCACGAGGTGGTCATTACCGCAATTGTGGTCAGGGACGGGAAATATCTGATTACCCGGCGCTCGCCGAATAAGAAACGGTTTCCGGGCATGTGGACCGTGCCGGGCGGGAAGCTCGAGACTGATGATTATATCAATCTGCCAAAAGAGACCGAATTTTACTGGTATAACGTGCTTGAGCGGACACTCCGGCGGGAAGTAAAAGAAGAAGTTGGTCTTGAGATCGGCAGCGTGAAATACGTAACAAGCCTCGCTACGGTTCACGGCGATGAAAATCCATCGTTGGTAATTTCATGCCTCGCCGAGTATGCTTCGGGCGAGGTGAAGCTTCAGGCAGGGGAAACGGATGAGCACGCCTGGGTTACGCTTGAAGAGGCAAAGAGCTATAATCTGATTGACGGCATATATGATGAACTTGTAATGGCGGAGAAGTTAAGAAAAGGGGAGGAGGTGGAGTGGAAACGACAATGAAATCCTTTATCTTCGACATGGACGGGGTGCTGATCGATTCAGAGCATCTCCATAGGGAAGCAGAGCGTACGGCTTGTGATTTTTATGGCATGACGATTCCCGCTGCCGAGTGGAGTTCGTTTAGGGGTAAAAAATATCCTGAGATTTTTGCGCACGTGATTACGAACTATGCCACGCAGCCGGTAGTGCTCGACGATCTTCTGGCGCTTAAACAGCGCCATTATCTTGAGGCAGCGGCCGAAAAATTGGGCCTCATCGCCGGGGCGCGCGAATTTTTGGAATACGTACGCGGCGTTATTCCGCGTGTAGGGCTCGCCACTTCAAGCGGCCCGCTCACGCAAAGCTTCGCCTTCAGTAAGTTTGGGCTGGCACACTATTTTGACGCTATCTCGACTGGGAACGAGGTAAAGCTCGGTAAGCCTGATCCAGAAATTTATCGCCTCACCATGGACCGGCTGGGCGCCGTACCCGAGCACACCTATGTTATCGAAGACTCTGATAACGGCGTGATTGCCGCGAAGGCTGCCGGTGCAAAGGTAATCGCCATTACTACCTCGCTGCCCGAAGATGCACTCTATGCCGTTGGCGCTGATCACGTGATCCATTCATTCGAAGAAGCCTATCGGTTCGTATGATGGAATATCCTGTGCCAGGAATATACGAGCACTTCAAAGGCAATCGCTACAAGGTGATCAGTATCGTAAAACATAGCGAAACTCTCGAGGATATGGTGCTTTATCAAGCGCTCTATGGCGAGCAAGGCTTTTGGGTACGCCCCGCGGCAATGTTTCTCGAAGAAGTGAAACGTGACAACAAGAAATTTCCGCGATTCAAATACATAAGCGAATAACAAAAGAAGCACGGATGAGACGAGGCGTGCCCGCCGTATTTTCTCGCCGACATTTTTTAGTTATACTGAACTCTTGCCTATGAACGAAACCTCGCGCGAAAAAAACGTTCTCTGGGTTCTCTTTGTCACAATTTTTATCGATCTTGTGGGTTACGGTATCCTTATTCCGATTATTCCGCAGCTCTTTGCGAACCCTGCCTCACCGGATTTTATTTTGCCACAAGGCTTTTCTGTGTCTACTGGCTACATCCTCTTGGGTCTCTTAATCGGTATTTTTCCACTCGCACAGTTCTTGGCCACGCCGATCTTAGGCCAGCTTTCCGATAAATTCGGTCGGAAAAAACTTCTAGGGTTCTCCCTTGCCGGTACCTGCCTTTCCTATCTTGTATTCGCTTTCGGCATTCTCACGCGCAATTTGCCGCTTTTGTTTGCCGCTCGTTTTTTTGATGGGATCACGGGCGGCAATATTTCCGTAGCCCAAGCGGCTATCGCCGATATAACACTCCCGGAGCACCGCTCAAGAAATTTCGGTTTAATCGGGGCGGCGTTTGGCCTCGGTTTTATTTTGGGCCCGTACCTCGGTGGCCAACTTTCCGACCCGCACGTCGTCTCATGGTTTAATGCCGCCACGCCCTTTTGGTTTGCCGCGGCTCTGAGCTTTTTGAACATTATCTCGCTCATCTTATTTTTGCCGGAGACAAATATGCATCCGAATCACGCACTCGCCGTCGATCTTTGGCGCTCGGTCAAAAATATCGTGCACGCTTTTAATTTAAAGCCGCTCCGGCCGCTTTTTACCACGAGCTTTATTTTTCAGGCCGGTTTTGCTTTTTATATCGGCTTCGGCAGTGTCTTCCTTATTAATCGCTTTGGATTTACCCAAAGTAGTATCGGGAACTTTTTTGCCTATGTGGGTATTTGGATAGCCTTTACCCAGGCGGTAATCACGCGCTTTGCTTCGCGCAAATTCCGCGAACATCAGATTTTGCGGGTTAGCATGCCGCTCACGGGCATTGCACTCATGCTCTATTTCGTGCCGACTGTTTGGTGGGGTCTTCTCTTTGTCGCGCCGTTTCTTGCTATGGGCGTCGGACTTACGCAGGCAAATATCCCGGCGCTCGTAAGCCGATCAGCTGGGCCAGCGATTCAGGGCGAGGTACTGGGTATTGGAGCCAGTGTTCAGGCTTTGGGAACGGCACTCCCGCCTATGCTTTCAGGTTTTATCGCGGCTAAGCTTACACCAGAGACACCGCTCATTTTCGCCTCTGTCATAATTCTTTTTGCGGCGCTGTTATTTACTGCCTGGTATCGTCCGGCGCGTGAGGCATAATAAGAAGGTGTTACTAGCTTCATTCTCATCCGTAGTTCTATGAGCGAGCCGACCGCCATGCCCTACAACGAAACAGCTGTAATAGGCGAGTGCCAACGAGGCGATTTTTCACGATTTAGCCTGCTTTACGACGCGCATATACGGCGCATCTATAACTTTATTTATTACAAGACCCATCATAAGGAGACGGCGGAAGATCTCACGAGTGACACGTTTGTGAAGGCGCTCACGCGCATCGGACAGTTTACGCCTGGCCGCGCCTTTTCTTCGTGGCTTTATGGTATCGCCCAAAATGCGGTGATTGACTACTACCGCGCTAAAAAGCCGGGCGTCTCGATCGATGACGTCTGGGATCTCCATTCCAACGAAGATATCGCGCGTGATGCCGATATTAAAATGAAACTTGAATCAGTGCGCGAACATCTCGCGCTGTTACCAAGTCGGGAACGGGACGTAGTCATAATGAGAGTGTGGCAGGAGATGTCCTACAAGGAAATCGCCGAAGTACTCGGTACAAGCGAGGCGAACTCGAAAATGATCATGAGCCGCGCCTTAAAGAAGTTAAAGGCCTCCATGCCGCTCGCACTCTTTCTTGCTTTGCTTGCGGGAACTACCCACTAATTAATAGTCGCTAACCTCTATGCCTATGAACGAAAAAGTAAAAAACATTCTCGCGGATCTCTTTATGATCGACCCCGAACTAAAAAAGTACGAAAAAGAAGTCGAGCAGGCGGTGGTAAACATGATCGAAGCCAAGCCAGATACTAAGTTCGACGAATCGTTCGCCGCGCAGCTTAAAGCGAAGCTAGCGCTGCACGCGGGTAGCATGCAGAGCCGCGCGCCATTCTTTGGCTATGGCCGCTATCTCACGGGTGCCGGTATTCTGGCCGCCCTGGTTGTGCTTATGGTGCTTGTAAACCAAAGAGGTCCGGCGCAGATTTTGCCGGGCGTCGTAACGGTGCCGCAGGTTACCGAACTTCAGGAAAACGCCTTCGGGCACCTGGCCTTTGACGGCTCAGTGCAAAAAGGAGCCGCCTCGGGTGAGTCTCAAAGTCTTGGGAGCGACGCGGCACGCTCTTCTTTGCCGCCCACAAACGCGGCCTTGCCGCAAGCTTTGAGTATGCCTGCGCCAAACGTACCAATGGGCACCGGTCTTTCGACTGACGTGGGACAGGGCGTTGGCACAGCCGGGCAGGCAGGAGTTTCATCGGGCATGATTGCACCAATCTATCTACCGAACTACAAACTTGTCTACACAGGCGGGGAGGTGAAAATTGAAACCAAAGCCAAGGTGTATAAGCGCGTGAAAAACGCCGAGCTGGCCCGCCGCGTTGCCGATGCTTTGAGGGGAATTGACATTGGCCTCCTCAATATCGACGCGCTCGGCAGTTTTCGCGTACGTTCTCTTGAGCTTGTCGAGAGCGGCGACCGCCCTTATTCATTTGGTCTGAATCTTGAAGAAGGCACCGCCTATATAAATCCCGACTGGCAAGTGTGGCAAGGTGGCACAGTGCCGCCGCTCATGGGCACAAACGACACAGCGATTAGCGAAGGCGAGGCGATACAGATCGCGGATCAATTCTTGGATCACTATGGCATCGCGCGGGCGAACTACGGCGCGTCGCGGGTAGAAAACACGATGCCGATCATGTATATGAAAGGCGAGTCGATGGGTATTCCGAATGCGGTAAATGCGGCACCTATGTCCGATGTGCCGAGCTCTGAACTTATGCCGCGCCCGGGCTACTACTCTCCGCAAGTCACCGTGCGCTACCCCATGCGGATTAATGGCCTCGATGTTTATGACAATGGCGGCACCGTTGCCGGCCTAACGGTTACCGTCGACGAAGTCGCGAAACGAGTCGTGAGCGTGAACGATATTACGCTGCCTAATTTCGACAGTTCCGTCTATACGCTCGAGACCGATTTCTCACGCATTAAAAGAATCGCCGAGCAGGGTGGCATCTACGGCTACTACGGCGGCGAGATGGGCGGGAAGACGATCGTCTTGAATCTCGAAACTCCCCAACGCGTTTTGATGCGCTACTTCCAATATGACGCGCAAGGCGGATCCGAACTCATCATACCCGCGCTCTTGTTTGAAGTAATTGGCGCGCCTCAAGGCCAGCCGAATGAGTACGCCTACTACCCAAGGGCAGTAGTAGTACCGCTCGTGAAGGAGATATTGGATTCGATTAATCAAATACAGCCGCAACCGATTCCGCTCGAGAAGCCCCTGCCATCTGAACCTGCGACGGGTACGGGCACTACGGAGCCGAATTATCCTCATGCCGTCTATGCAGCTAAAAAAGATCTGGTAACCGCCACCCACGCAGACATCAATCTCATCAAAGTGAAGTCGTATGCAGAGATCGAGTGGCCCGACTCATGCCTCGGGGCGGGGAGGCCGGAGGAGGCGTGCGCTGAGGTCATCACGCCGGGCTACAAGATACTGCTGACCTACAAAGACAAGACGTATGAGTATCATACGGATGTGGATGGCGCGGCTTTGAGGCAGGTGACTTCTGCGCTATAATGAAACTACGTTCGGTCCCGTTACACGCTTAAGATAAGAACGGAGGGACTCTCGGCTAGTCGAAGGGACTTGTCATGAGCTCGTCGAATGATTCGAGTTTTAGGAGTGTAACGAGGCGAGAACTTCTCGCTCTGGGGAACGCAAGTTCCTGGGAGTCATAGACAGCCCTCAAATATAATTGGGCAAAACGAAAGCAGTTCCGGTGAGGCGGAGCTGTTTTTGTTTGCCTAAATGAAATTTAGGCAAACAAAAATCCTGAGCTTGTCGAAGGATTACCGGTGCATAATTTTTCCACAGAGCGACGAATAGAGTTCAATACCTTGGAATAGTTTCGGCGATTTTTTGTAGAGGCGGCATGAGTTGTATACCCATATGTAATCTTTGCCCGTTGTAATAGGTGAGATACTTTCGAATCGCTTTTTGATACACATAGAAATCTGGTC
>JBGOTK010000037.1:0-7617 GCA_041476445.1 Minisyncoccia bacterium
CCCTTCATGACGCGGCGTGGGTTTGTGCGGGCCGGCACGGCGGGCGCTCTCGGCCTGGCGGGTTTGGCTCAGGCCTCGGAGAGAAAAAACGACAAGCCGGACCCTTTTGGCGGCTTTATCGTGGGCGTGCAGAGTTATAGCTTCCGCAACTTCGGTCTTGAGCAAGCCCTCACCCGAACGCGTGATCTGGGCCTGCACTTCATCGAGCCAGAGCTTCGTGAAGACACCGGCGAGATAGAAGCGGCAGCGAGAAACAAGCTCCCGCAGCTTATTGGCTATGACGACCTGAGGGGCGATCTGCAGGTGCAAACCAATTGGACCGATGGCGCGCATTCGATTGAGGCGATGGCAGAGGCGGCGCGCACGGCGGGACTCGAATATATCGCTATTACCGATCACACGCGAAGCCTTAAAGTTACCCGCGGACTCGATGAAAAAAGAATCCAGGAACAGTGGAAAGAAATTGATAAGGTAAACGCATCTTTTAAGCAAAAAGGCAGTACGTTTACGGTTTTAAAGGGCACCGAGTGCGATGTCTTGAAAGATGGCCGACTCGACTTAAGGGATGAAATTCTCGCGGAGCTCGATGTAGTAGGTATCTCCGTGCATTCGCACTTTGGGCTTCCGGAGAACGAGCAGACCGAGCGCATTATACGCGCCATGACAAACCCGCATGTCGACATCCTCTTTCATCCGACAGGCCGGCTCATCAATAAGCGCGATGCCTACCGCGTGCATATGGATAAAATCATCGCTGCGGCCAAAAAATATCATGTAGCCCTTGAAATCAATGCTTTTCCTGAACGTTCGGACCTCAAAGACGAGTATATTCGAAAATGTGTTAAGGCTGGGGTCAAAATGACGATCGATTCAGATGCCCATGCTAGAGAACACTTCGGCTTCCTTAAATTCGGCATTGCTCAGGCGCGCCGAGGCTGGGCGAGCAAAGGAGATGTTTTAAATACGAAAAGAGTTACAGAACTACTTAGAGAATTTAAGAAATAGAGGCTCATTTGTCTTAAGTTTCTTGACCTGCTACCATATATACATGCGAGACAGGCCTGAGGAGCGGGAACGCGCTTCCCGTGCCCCCGCTAAGCGGGAAATAACAGCCGGTCTCATCGTATTTCGCAAAACGCCCGAGGGGCCAAAATTCCTCCTCCTCTACCACCGAGGCAGTTACTGGAATTTTCCCAAAGGACACGTCGAGCAGGAGGAAAAGAGTTTCGACGCCGCAATCCGCGAAACCTACGAAGAGACTGGCATACGAAAAAGCGATTTGCGTATCATCCCTGATTTTAAGGCCCACGAGCGGTTTTATTTTCGGCGCGGCAAGGAGACGGTGTTTAAAATTGTGATTATCTATCTTGCGGAAACGCACGAGGAGCGCGTAAAAATTTCCGAAGAACATCAGGGCTACGGCTGGTTCCTGTTAACCGACGCCAAAAAAATACTCTCGAAGCATAAAGACAATCAGAAAATCTTGGATCGAGCCTACCAGTTTGTGCGTATCAAGAGGCCCGTCGCGTTAGCGCCGCATCCACCGGTGCGACCATAACGGCAACCCCGTCTGCGGCGGGGTTATTTGATTCTCGCGACGATCTGTTTGAAAACTTTCGGTTCGTGTTCGGCCAGGTCGGCGAGAATTTTTCGATCGAGGCCGATCTGCGCGGTCTTGAGCTTATGGATAAACTGGCTGTAGGGGAGTCCTGCGGCGCGCGCGGCGGCGTTAATCTTTACCTCCCAGAGCGTGCGCATGGTGCGCTTCTTTTCTTTGCGGCCCTGAAAGGCGTGGCTCCAGGCATGCAGCAAGGCTTCCTTGGCGGCACGTTCTTTGGCTTTTCTACCCCAACGGAACCCCTTGGTATACTTGAGGATTTTTTTGCGCTTTTTATTGGCGATTGTACCGCGTTTTACTCGTGTCATAGATTAGGCTCTGGTAAAAATCAACGAACTCGGCGTCGTTTCGTCCTTACTCCTTGATTTCGTTTATTTTTCCTCATAGCTGGATAATCGATTCTTGGCCATTCTGTCTTAATTTACGGGGTAATGCAAGGCCATAGTTTTTCTGGAGGCCTGCAGGCGTTTGCCGCTTTTTCTCGAGTGGTTGTGGCCGATGCCCATGGGCCGGCGCACCGCCTTGCCGTTTTTGGTGATACGAATGCGCTTTCTAAAACTTTTTGATGTATTCATAGATGTTATTTTTTTGGTTTTACTACCTGAACTACATAGCCTCGGCCGGTGTATTTGGGGGAGAGCACTACTTTATGCTCTGGGTCAAGCATGCCGAGGAAATCTTTGAGTTTTTGCTCTGCCCAGGCGCGATTGCCTTTTTCGCGGCCGCGGAGTTTCATCATGATCTCCACCTTGCTACCTGCCTCGAGAAATTCATTGGCTCGCTTAGCTTTTACCTCTAGGTCGTGGGCGGCGGAGCGGGCGCTTACCTGCACTTGTTTCATGGCCGCCGCTTTTTCTGCCAAACGCTGCTTTTTTATTTCCTTCTCCTTCTGGTAGCGGAACTTGTCGAAGCTCATGATGCGCGCTACGGGAGGCTTCGCTTGGGGGGCAATTTCGATGAGATCGAGCCCCTTTTGCTGGGCCATCAGGAACGCCTCCTCCTTTTTAAAGACGCCAAGATTCTCTCCCCCTTCGTCGATTATGCGCAATTCGGGCGCGGTTATTTGGTTGTTAATTCGCGTCTGAATAGGTTTCTATTATATATTTCTAGCCGAAAAAGGCAAGGGCAGGCGAATGGAGCAGGACAGCAAGGGCGATGCTGATCGTTATGACTTGAGTAAGGATGCCAAACCAGGCGGCTTTAGGCATGACGGTCCAGTGAAAGAAGTTATGGAATGTATTATATTTTTTAACCCAGGCGAAGCGCTGTTCGAGCCTCTGCGACCAGAGTGGCGAGTTATTGATAAGGTCAGGTGTAAGTCCCCCAAGCGTGCCGAGTGCGATACTCAGCAATGAGCCCCATGAAATGTTTAAGAGAACGATCGCAAAGAGAATAAGCGAGAGCGCCCAGTCGGCAAAGAGCATGAACCAGTCCCGCCGGGTAAACGGCTCTTTGGTTCTCTCTGGGATGCCGCCCAAATACTTTACGCCCGGCTTTATTAGACGAAAACTGCCTTGATCGAAATGGGGCATCATGTCGAGGAGATGATGACTTATAAAACCGCCTATGAATGCAGCGATAGGCGAGGGCACGACCGAGCCGATAGCGGCGCCGACGAGCGCGTGAGGGGTGAACATCATAAATAGAAATTAGCGGTTAGTGAAAAGGGAAGAGCGAATAGTGAGTAGTGGTGAATCTCTACGAGTTGCAGGTTATGTATGAATTTACTAATATCGAACGTCCCTGCCTTCTTTTACTTATCACATGTCGCTCTTCGCTTATCGCTAGCTAATGACGCTTCCCAGTGGCGTTTCTTTATCTGGGCGCAGTAAAATTGGCGCGCCGTCTTCACCATGTGCGGCGAGGAGCATGCCCCGACTCTCAAGTCCCAGCATCATGCGCGGATCGAGATTTGCGACCATTACAATTTCGGTGCCCACTAGATTTTCGGGCGCATATGCTTTGCCGATGCCCGCAAGCAGCTGCCGTTCTTCACTGCCAAGTGACACCTTGAGTTTCAAAAGCTTGTCCGACCCTTCGACGCGCGTGGCTTCAAGAATTTTCGCCACCCTTAATTCAACTGTCTTGAATTCGTCTATCGTCATCGCGGGAACTACTGTATGGGTACCGCGGCAGGGAGGCCTTTCTTTGGCGGAAATAACTCCGGATCAATGGTACGGGTGAAGCATACGCGACCGGCCTCATGCGTCCACGTTTCATTTGAAAATATACCCGTACCGACGTATGTTGGATAACGGCTTGTGTCCTTGGGGCTTACGGCGCTAAACGTAGCACAGAGCTCAAATGAAGTTGAGGCAGTTTTCTTGTACTCGTATGCTTCACCGGTTACCGGATCCAGAGGCGGAACAAAACCAGTAATGTCGCTGCGAAGCTCGCTAATGGTATTCGGCAGCGCACCTTTGGGCGTCCAGTAGCTGTAGACTATCTGGCTCTGGATCGATTGCAAGTCGCTTACCCTCCGCTCATCCAGCTTCTCTTCCCGAGCGGCAAACGGCGAGCCGGTTACGAAGAAGGCGGCGATGATGATGACGATCACGGCGCCGAGCCCGGCTTTAAGGGCCAGTGAAACATTTTGGGGCATCGTGCCCGCGCCGCGCTTCAGGTCATTTAAGTAGTACCAGAATACGCCGCCGGCTACGAGGGCCACCGCGAACACTTTTAAGATGAAGCGGATCGAAATCTCGCCATCAAGGAAATAAAATACAAGCGTGGCGGTATTGACGATAAACGTAATGGTGGCAATGAAGAGGGTGAAGTAGAGCAGCCACTTGCGGAGCCGGCTCTCGCGCCGGGCCGGATTTTTCTCATAGTCGCGCTGAACGAGGCGGAAGATGTAGACGTGCGTCGGCAAGATAGCGATAAGAATTGCCACCGCCCATTTTACGGCTGTGTCAGAGTAGGAATAAGGATTCGCGGCATCCGGAAAAAAGTAGTTAATGTGCTGGAAAAGCAGCGCGAGCACGGTTACGGCGCTCACGTAGAGCGAGGCAATAACTCCTAGCTCCAAAAAAACCTCCCGCGGACCGCCCCTGGATTCCGTCGTCATATCTTGTGCCATATGGGCTAATCATGTGTTTTTCGGGGCAAAATTGCAACTTGACGCGCCGCGGCAGAGAGAGAAGTCAGTTCGACATATACAAGTACTGCTATACTTCTCTTATGGCAGAGGATAGAGTCTCAATCCAAGTAATTCGCCAAAAAGCATTGGAATTTTTACGGGAACACTCGACGATGGTAGTAGCCACCGCATCGCTAAAGGGCGAGCCGCACGCCGCAGTCACGTATTTCGATGTCGATGACGACTTCACCTTTTATTTCCTTACTTCGGACATTAGCCGGAAGTTCCAAAATTTGGGAGAAAACAATAAGGTAGCCATTGTCGTGGGTACGGGGCCGCAGCTCTCTACGATCCAGGGGGGAGGCGTGACGCTAAAGATTGATTATCTTTCGGATACCAGCGCGGCCGAGACAATCGTGCAGCGCATTTTACGGCGCGCGAAGCAGTCGAATAATAAAGAGCTGCCCGTGCACGTATTTCCAAACGTAAAGTACGGGATTTTTTCAATAAAACCGTCTTGGCTCACCTGGCTTCACCTTGAGACGAACGTGCACCCGGAAGCCTATATCCACGACTACCACATCCTGGTTCCATAAAGTCAGGCGATCAATGGCGCAGCGTTGCGAAGAGCCTCTATGTTTTTTCGCGAAATTTCCTACGCAGATACCAGCGCAGTAAATAGTAACCCGAGATCAAAAGCGTGCTGACCGCGATCACGTACTGGATGTTTTGGACGATACGCGTCGTATCACCGCCAAAGGCGTCACCGAAGAAGTAGCCGAGCGTGAGGAGCGTGATGTATTGCGTAACCGCCACCACGGCGCCGTAGGTGAAAAATGTGCTGAGACGCATGTTCACCACTCCCGCTGCGACGATAAACGCCTGCGCGATGCCGAATGAGAGTTTGCCGACGAACATGGTCCGTGCGGGGTGTTTTTCCCATTGCGTGCGCAGATCTTTTAGCGTATCGCCGCGCTGGTTAATTTTCCCGAGCATGCGTTTAGCGAAACGGGTCTGAGCGCCCATGTAGCCCGCATAGTAAAAGACAGCATCCATCGCCATATCGCGCACAAAGAAAAAAATGATCAGCGCGTAAATATTAAAATAACCGATTGAGGCGAGTGTGCCGGCAATGAAGGCGACAATCGGACCCTCGATAATGACAAACGGGACAAGGATCCAATAGCGATATTCGATAGTGAGCTCTGTGATGTGCTGCGGACTCATGGGAGCGTTATGATGTTTATCATAACAGAATGCCGCGAGAGAGAATGCGGAGCGTATATAAAAGCGGAAGTGGCTTATGCGCGAGTTTCACGTCGCTTCGCTCCTGGGAACCCAGCGGTTCCCAACCTCCGCCACGGAAAACCTCCCGGTTTCCCGACCCCATCCCCGTTCAACTCGCATTTCATTAGTTAGCAAAAAGACTCCGCGAGGGAGTCCTTTTGCTACTGGTGGAAGTGGCGCGAGTTGAACGCGCGTCCGGACTATAGAAACAAAAACGTCTACATGAGATAGCAAAGCTTAATTTAAAAAGTCTAACCTTAAAGCTCTGCGAAAAAGCTAGACTCTTTGATTCCAATTGCTTAGCCTCATGGCGGAATCACTTCATGAGACGCAACTTGATAGGTTTACACCGCGGTCAGTCTCATAAGTTTCAACTGATGCGATGCCCACGCGATTAGGCGAGGGGACATGCCTTGCCTAGGCAAAAGCCATGGCCGGCTGTCTGAACAAGTTTTTTGCACTTGTAGTTTGCGATTTTTTAAAGAGGGCTCGCACCTCTCTCATGCAATCTCCGTTACGTATAATTCGTCGAAGCCCATCACTCCCTTAGAACATCGTTTCACGATGTGCGGGCACCCGATCCCAAAGGGATTTAGGGTTAGCCCTATTATCTTTTCAAAGTTCTGCCGATCTCGCGCTCAGTATCGCGTTTCCGGATTGTAGCACGCTTGTCGTGCGATTTCTTGTGCCTCGCGAGGCCTAATTCAAGCTTTATCCGGTGGCTTTTATTATACAACGACAAAGGTACTATTGTCAAACCAGTTTTCTCTGTCTTGCCGATAAGCTCCTCGATTTGTGATTTTTTGAGAAGCAATTTTCGTGTACGGGATGAGTCATAGCCTGCGGGCGCATTATTTTTTTGGTAGGCCGGGATATCCACGTTCACGAGCCAAGCCTCGCCGCCGCGGATAATCGCGTGGCCGCCGGTCAAGGAGGCGCGGTTCGCGCGCACCGATTTTACCTCCGTTCCCTCGAGCGCCAAACCCGCCTCGTAGGTTTCGAGGATGTCATAGTCGAAGCGCACCTTTTTATTGGTTGCATAGATCATAGTTCCTATGAAATCCTGAGCGTATCGAATGGATTGACCGCGTAACTCATAGTTTGACCCCCTTCCAGTGTCATGCTTAAGTGTATACCAGCATTGAACGGTCTAGCCAGAACGCAGTCTTGGTGCGTGGGGGGATGAGATGGACCAAGTAGTTCGCAGCGTGTTCAGGGGTGTCTGGCACGTTCTCGCCGGCATCGCTCTCTTCTATCTGGGCGCAGTGATTTGGTTCTGGATTCATCTGGCCATGGGTATCGATACGAGTGACCCAGCCGCGCGGCTCGGCTTGCTCTCCAGAGTGTCGATGTCCTTCGTCCCTTATGCAACTGGTTTTTGCTCGGGATTCATTCCGCGCTGGAGCCGGAGGGAGATGTGGGCGGTCATTGTATGTTGGCCCATTCTGGAGGCGGTGGTCACTGGTCATCTTCGTTCTGTTCCCGGCATGGCACTGTTTCTGGCTGTCAATGCGGCGTGCATGTACCTCGGCACCCGCACCAGCCTGGCTTGCCGGAGACAAGGAGCGAGGAGCCCGCTGATCAGAGCCGCTGTTCTCAAGAAATCGTGAATACTCCTCGGCCCCAAGGGCCG